>JBCBCH010000329.1:0-3685 GCA_038530835.1 Bacteroidota bacterium
CTTCCTTTAAAGCGGAAATCTCCCGCATACTTACCGCAATATCGATGGTGGGTACAGGAATGCCTAAATCCATGGCATTTTGGGAGGTCCATTTACCAGTACCCTTCTGTTTGGCCTTGTCCAAAATCATATCCACCAAATACCCATCTGTTAGGTCATCTTTACGGTCCATGATTTTAGAGGTGATTTCTACCAGAAACGATTGCAACCTTCCTTCATTCCAAGCATGGAAGGTTTTGTGCAGTTCTTCTTGGGTCAACCCCCCTGATTTCTTCAGGACATCATAGATTTCCGAAGTCAACTGCATTAAACCATATTCGATGCCATTGTGCACCATCTTTACGTAATTTCCTGCGGATTTAGGCCCCAAATAGGTAACACAAGGCTCTCCTTGATACTTAGCGGCCACAGCTTCAAAGATGGGTTTTACATGTTGATACGCTTCTCTTGAACCTCCTGGCATGATACTCGGGCCCTTTCGTGCACCTTTGGCGCCCCCCGAAACCCCTGAACCGAAAAAGTTGATTCCTTTTTCCTTCAAATATGCTTCCCTGCGGTCCGTATCGGTAAAAAATGAATTTCCACCGTCAATAATGATGTCCCCTTCGTCCAAATGCGGTAGCAGACTATCGATAACGATGTCAACCACTTTGCCAGCAGGTACCAGCAACATGATTTTTCGAGGAAGGCTAAGCGATTGCACAAAAGTGCTGGCATCCGTGGTGGCGTTTACTTTTTCAGTATCCCCGCCTTCCGTTATAAGGGCCTTTACTTTTTCCGCGTCCAAATCATTGCCATAAGCAGTAAAACCATTGTCTACTACATTTAGAATAAAGTTTCGTCCCATGACGCCTAGGCCCACTAGGCCAAAATCGTAAGTATCTGCCATTTTTTGCGGTTTGCGGTTGCCAAGCCAACGATATCAATTTGTTGACATAGATTCCAATTTTGAACCTAAAATAAACCTTATATTCGTTTTGCTCAAGACTTGTATGTGAAATCTGTGACATGTTTTCACTAATTTCCAGAGCGACCACTAGCACTTGCGATATGAAAAAAACCGAAAACCATTTGTTGGTCATTTTTGGGGCCTCAGGGGATTTGACCGCTCGAAAATTGATTCCCGCTTTGTTCAATCTTTATGTCGCAAAACAACTTCCAGAGAATTTTACCGTTTTGGGCGCAAGTCGGAGCAATTTGACCGATGAAGAATTTCGGGACCGTGTGGTTCACAATAGTCCTTATTTAAAGGAGAAGTTGTCCGATTTGAAAGACGTATATATCCGCGGTTTCTCCGATATGTTGTTCTATGAGGATTTGGGAAGCGATTATACCGCAGAATACTCCAAACTGAACAATCGTATCCAGCAATTGAATACAGCACGCAGCACGGACAACAATATGATGTTTTATTTGTCCACCCCACCGAATTTGTATGAGGCTATTGCTGAAAATTTAGCAGAGGTGGGTTTGAACAGCCAAGATTCCGGTTGGAAGCGTTTGATTGTGGAAAAACCCTTCGGCTATAGCTTGGAAACGGCAAAGAATCTCAATAAAGGATTGCAACGGTTCTTCAAAGAGCCTCAAATCTACCGGATTGACCATTATTTGGGGAAGGAAACCGTTCAAAATCTTTTGGTAACCCGTTTTTCGAACAGCATTTTTGAACCCTTGTGGAATCGAAATTATATTCATCACGTTGAAATTACCAATGCAGAAAGTGTAGGAGTAGAAAAAAGAGGAGGGTATTATGACAAATCTGGGGCGCTACGGGATATGTTTCAAAATCACTTACTTCAAATCGTTTCTTTGGTGGTTATGGAACCGCCTATTGGAGACCAGCCTGAGGAAATTAGAAATGAAAAAGTAAAAGCCCTAAAATCACTTCGGGTAATGAAAGACGACGCGACCTTGTTCAAAAACACTATTCGCGCCCAATATGTCGCCTCTGAAATTGATGGAAAAAAGGTAAAGGGCTATCGGGAAGAAGATGGGGTCAATCCCAATTCCACTACCGAGACCTATGCCGCAGTAAAGTTCTATGTAGACAATTGGCGTTGGCATGGCGTCCCTTTTTATGTTCGTACGGCTAAGAGAATGCCCACCAAAGTAACTGAAGTCATCATTCACTTTAAAACGCCCCATCATCAGATTTTTCAGGATTCTGGGGTCAGTTCAAAAGACAATAAACTCATTATTCGCATACAACCTGATGAAGGTATTTTAATCAAGTTTGGTGTAAAAGTACCCGGTCAGGGCTTTAAGGTAGAACGTGCGAATATGGACTTTTACTATTCTAGTTTGGCGGAAACCTATGTGATGGAAGCCTATGAGCGACTTTTATTGGATGCCATGCAGGGCGATGCCACCTTATATGCACGTGCGGATGAGGTCGAAGCGGCATGGGAGTTTGTAGACCCTATTTTGCAATACTGGAAAAACGGAAAAGATGTCAGAATGTATGGCTACGCAGCCGGTGTTTGGGGTCCTGAAAACGCAGATGACCTGATTGAAGACCTAGGCTATTGGCGAAATCCGGAGCAGAATCTGGCGGATGACCCAGGCTACTGTGTGATTTGTTAGAATCAGTTGTCAGTTGTCAGTTGTCAGTTGTCAGTTGTCAGTTGTCGGTTGTCGGTTGTCGGAAAGGAGCGTAAAATATTTTAAGTGAAACGATGGATTTAAAAATATACGAGGATAAGACCGCTGTAGCGAAAGCATTTTGTGAACATCTACTTGACTTAACCGCAGATAAAGATGAGTTTCATGTAGCACTTTCTGGAGGAAGTACTCCTAAATTGTTGTTCGACATTATGGCGGAATCGTACTCCGAAGCCTTTCCTTGGGAAAAAATGCATTTTTATTGGGGAGACGAACGTTGTGTTCCTCCAGATGATAAAGACAGCAATTACCTAATGACCGTAACGCATTTGTTCTCGAAGGTACCAGTGCCTAAAGGAAACATCCATCGTATTTTGGGGGAAAATGACCCCAATTCGGAAGCTATGCGTTATGCGAACCTTTTGGAAATCAATTTGGATAGGGTAGAAGGGGTGCCACAATTTGACTTGGTAATCTTAGGGATGGGAGATGACGGACATACTGCTTCAATTTTCCCTCATGAAATTGAACTTTGGAATAGCGACGACCATTGCGTAGTAGCCAATCATCCCGAAAGTGGTCAAAAAAGGGTTTCCATTAATGGAAAAGTAATCAATACGGCCAAAGAAGTTGCTTTTTTGGTGACGGGTGGGAATAAGGCTGAAAAGGTTTTGGAGATTCTCGAAAAAAAACCGGGCTATGAACAATACCCGGCTTCTTTGGTTTCGCCCGCATCAGGCAAACTTTTCTGGTGGATGGACGCCGATGCTGCGGCGCTAATGTCTTAATCCAAATCCAACTTTACATTTTCGCCATCCAAAAAATCTAGGTATTCGTTGACTTTGAACTTTCCGGACTTGTATTTGGAATCGCGGTCATGGGCGGATAGTTTTCGTTCTTTGCTTCTTGCAAAGCGGCGTAAGCCCGTTTTATCTTTTACGATTAATCCAGGTACTTCCACATTATTTCCGTCATGGTCCTTGGCCACCATGGTGAAATACGAGGAATTGCAATGTCGAAGTACCTGGATTAATCGTAAAAGATAAAACGGGCTTACGCCGCTTTGCAAGAAGCAAAGAACGAA
>JBCBCH010000330.1:0-3668 GCA_038530835.1 Bacteroidota bacterium
TGCAAGGAAGAATTAAAGCAGAAAATCGAAAGCATTTGCTTGAATCAACTGTTCAATGAAGAGGATTTTACCCCTGTATTCGAACTCATTCATGCATTTGGTGAGGGGCATTGGGAGAATCTTCATACATTGTACGTACAAAAAGCACCCTATCGTAAAATCATCAAATTACAAACCTCAAACTCTAATTAATCGTTTTACCCCTTTTTAGCATGAAGAACCATATGAAAAAGTGCGTTGTTGCGGTATTGACCGTTGTTTTCTTAGCGTCATGTGCCTCAAAACAAGACGTTGTTTATTTTCAAGATGCGTCCAATTTCGAAACCATTGTAAGCGATGACATTTATGCGTATAAATTCAAGGTAGATGATGTGGTAAGTATCCATGTTTCAACCTTGGACCAACAGGCCAGTATTCCCTTCAACCTTTTTAAAGGCGCAGAAGAGGGAGGCATCCGCCCTGAACAAGTAGACTATATTATTGATAAAGATGGAAATATTGATTTTCCTGTTTTAGGTGCGATTAAGATTGAAGGGCTGTCTCCAGAGGAAACCAAGGTTGTCTTGAAAGAGAAGTTGACCGATTATCTAAAAGACCCAATCATAAACATTCGTTTGAAAAACTTTACCGTAACCGTATTGGGGGAGGTCAACAGACCTGGAACCTATCCGGTCAATGGAGAACAAATTACTATTTTGGAAGCCATAGGTCTAGCGAATGATTTGACCATCAAGGGGAAAAGAGAAAATGTTTTGGTGATTCGAGATTTCAATGGCACCAAAGTGTACAACAGAATTGATTTGACTTCAAAGCAAGCTTTGAATTCCCCTGTATATTATCTAACCCAGAATGATGTGGTCTATATAGAACCCAATCAATCTGCGATTACTTCTTCTGCTTTGGACAATAGAGCAACCATTGCCGTGTCCATTGCTTCTGTACTGATTACTTCCACAGTACTTATTTTGACTCGAAACTAGAATCAGAAGGACATATAATCATGAGCAAAACTTGGTCTGGTAACTCCAACGAAAGCGACTTTAAGGATATTCTTTTTTCCTACCTGAAATATTGGTATTGGTTTGTAGTGTCTGTGGTAATGTTCTTCATTTTTGCCTATCTCTACAACAGATATGCTACGCCGAAGTACGAAATGAAAGCCAAAATCCAGGTTTTGGAAGAAAAAGGAGCTTCTCCCGAACTAGCAGTCTTTAAGGACTTGGACTTTTTGGCGGGAAAATCTGGTGAAGTCCAAGATGAAATTGAAATTTTGAACTCTAGAACCAACTTCATTGAAGTGGTGCGCAACATGAAAAGCAATGTGGTGCTGACGGAGCTTGGTGATATAAAGGATAGTGAAATCTACGGTCCTAGTCCCATAAAAGTGAACTTTTTGGCACCTGATACAGTGATTTACCAATCCACTTTCAGTTGTTTTCTAAAACTGGATTCCAAATCGAGCTTTAAGTTCAAGGTCGAAGAGAACGATAAGTTCGAGACCAAGGCGTTTGGAAAAAATATTACAACTTCCATAGGGGACCTTATCATAACTCCTGATTTGGATGTGTATCCAAGTTACCGAAATGCCATCATCAGAATTAGTGTAAGACCGATTGCCGATGTGGCTTTGGGCTATAAAGGCTTGGTGAAAATCAGTACGGATGATGAGTACAGTAAGATCATCAATCTAAGTGTAGAACATCCAAACAAACAAAAGGGAATCGATATCCTCAATGGCCTTATACGGGTATACAACCAGAACGCCATTGACGATAAAAAAGCCATTGCAGACCGGACGTTTTCTTTTATCAATGAAAGAATTGCGGATATCTACACGAACTTGTCCGATGTAGACCAATCTGCTGAAGAATTTAAAACGGATAGGGGGCTCGCCGATATTCGAAGCCAAGCGAGCATTAACTTAAATGTGGGCGCTGAAAACCAGCAACAATTGGAGAATGCGAGGAACCAGTTGAACATCGCCTCTTCCATGCGAGATTTGGTGGATACACAATCCCGTAACGACCAAACCTTACCATCAAACATTGGTTTGTCCGACCCTTCCATTGCGAATACCACTGCAAAGTACAACCAGTTGATTCAGGAAAGACAACGATTACTGAAGAGTTCTAATGAAAAGAACCCTATGATTGTAAGCCTGGATGAACAGCTAAATGGATTGAAGAATAGTTTGCGTTCCAGTTTGAACACCATGGAAAACAACCTGTCTTTGACGGTAAATAGTTTGAGTAGCCAACAATCCAGAATCAACAGCAGAATTTATTCTGCGCCACGCAATGAGAGAGCCCTTCGCGATATTACTCGAAAACAAGAAACGACTGAGTCCCTGTATTTATTCTTACTGCAAAGACGAGAGGAATCACAGGTGGCCTTGGCCTCCACTGCACCAAAATCAAAAGTGATTGACAGCGGCTATTTGAATGATGACCAACCCGTTTCACCAAATAAACTAAAAGTGTATCTCGCCTCATTGATTTTGGGCTTTTTATTACCCTTTGGTACGCTTTACGGATATAAAATGGTGGATAATAAAATCCACAGCAAGTCCGAATTGGAAAAAGAAGTTTTGGATTACCCTGTTTTAGCTGAGTTGCCCAGACTGAACAAAGCAGATAAGAAGTTCATTGACGATAACGATAGGTCTGTTCTTGCGGAATCCCTTAGGATACTGCGTACCAACTTGGATTATTTGATTAAATCCAAAAAAGGAGTAGAGAAGAACAATATCGTATTAGTGACCTCTAGTGTCTCTGGAGAAGGGAAAACCTTTGTGTCCACGAACCTTTCCATGATTTTCGCTTCAACCAATAAAAAAGTACTCCTGATTGGAGCTGATATTCGGAACCCGAAAATCTACACCTTTTTTACGGATAAGAATGTAGACCACCTTGGACGTTCCGCTAAAAAGAACAGCATTGGCCTTTCTGAATATTTAATGGATGATACTGTAACCATTAAAGAGTTGATTCATCCTATGTTGGTGTACAACAACACCATTGATGTGATTTATTCCGGTAAGATACTTCCCAATCCTTCAGAGCTTTTGATGAGCGATAGAATTAAGGACCTTTTGGCTGAAGTTTCGGATGAATACGATTACGTCATCGTAGATAGTGCGCCATTAATGTTGGTTACGGATACCTTGTTGATTAGTCCGTATGTCAATCACACCATTTACGTAACCCGGGCTGGGGTTACGGAGACCAAAGTAGTTGATTTCCCTATTAGCCTTCAAAAAGAAGGCAAGCTCAACGGCTTGTCTTTCGTTGTAAACGATGTAAAAGAAGGTAACCTAGGGTATGGTGGTAAATATGGCTACGGTTACGGAATTAGTAAGAAAAAATGGTGGCAATTCTAGTCTCTAGCTGACTAATATTTTTTCATTTGTAACATAGCCTTAGTTTCATCGATGAAATGCTCATTTCATCGAAATCTATGATAGGGCGTATCCAAGGGATTGTCCCATTCGCTACTTTCGTTTCAACGATTTTCCCCCAACCCCAAATCCTACATTTTTCTAAAAAATTAAGGAATGAAGTTAGGAAACTTCCGCAGCATTTGTTGGCTGCTGCTGGGTTGGACATGTAGTGTTTTAGGGCAAAATGAGAGTACGAATGGGAGATGGAGTAATCCGGTTCCCTTTGGTA
>JBCBCH010000331.1:0-3654 GCA_038530835.1 Bacteroidota bacterium
GAAAAAATAATTGGCTCGGTTGAAGAGTTGAAAACCGAAATGCAAAAAGCCGTTGCTGCAGGTTTCATGACCCATGATGTCTTCGGGGATTTTGAGGTGGGTAATATGAGCGAAGCCAATTACGATAAGGTGGACCTTCACAAAAACGTGGTTGATGCCATTACTTTGGTATCCGCTTCAGGACAACCCATGCACCGCGAAGCTGATTTGATTGATGTTTGGTTTGACAGTGGGTCCATGCCGTATGCCCAATGGCACTATCCTTTCGAAAATAAAAGTTTGATTGATGCTGGGGTAGCGTTTCCTGCTGATTTTATCGCCGAAGGCGTAGACCAAACACGAGGTTGGTTCTACACTCTACATGCCATAGGCACCATGGTGTTTGATTCCGTAGCATATAAAAACGTGGTCTCCAATGGTTTGGTTTTGGATAAAGAAGGCAAAAAAATGTCGAAGCGATTGGGCAATGCCGTTAATCCTTTCAAAACATTGCCAGAACACGGAGCGGATGCGACGCGTTGGTATATGATTTCGAACGCCAATCCTTGGGACAATTTGAAGTTTGATATTGATGGCGTAGTTGAAGTGAAACGCAAGTTCTTCGGCACCCTCTACAATACGTATTCCTTTTTTGCTTTGTACGCCAACATTGATGGGTTTGCCTATAACGAGGCAAATATTCCTTTAAAAGAAAGACCGGAGATTGACCAATGGATTTTATCCGAATTGAACACGCTTATCACCAAAGTTGATGCGGCCTATGCCGACTATGAGGCAACCAAAGCGACGCGTTTGATTTCGGAATTCGTCCAGGAAAACTTAAGCAATTGGTATGTGCGCCTTTGCCGAAGAAGGTTCTGGAAGGGAGACTACCAAAAGGACAAAATATCGGCTTACCAAACCTTGTACACTTGTTTGGTTGAGGTAGCTAAGCTATCGGCACCAGTTGCCCCATTCTACATGGACCAACTGTATAAAGATTTGGTGGCGGTTACCGGAAAAGATGCTTTTGAAAGCGTGCATCTGGCTGATTTTCCCAAATCCAGTTCAGAAATGATTCAGGGAGATTTGGAAGAAAAGATGCAAATGGCACAAAAGATTTCTTCTCTGGTATTGTCCATCCGGCAAAAGGAGAAAATAAAAGTGCGCCAGCCATTGCAAAAGATTATGGTGCCCGTTTTGGATGCACACCAAAAAACGGCCATCGAGGCGGTATCCGATTTAATCAAGTCTGAAGTGAACGTAAAAGAGCTTCAACTTTTGGATGACGCTTCTGGAATTCTCATCAAGAAAATCAAGCCGAATTTCAAGGTTCTAGGGCCAAAATATGGTAAGGACATGAAGACCATAGCCGGTGCTGTCGCGACCCTTGGACAAGAGGATATCCAAAAAATTGAACGGGAAGGCGAATTATTGATTCCCGTAGAAAATAAAAACATTAAATTACAGTTAACCGATGTAGATATCAGTTCCCAGGATATCGAAGGGTGGTTGGTTGCAAGCTCTGGCCCATTGACCGTGGCTTTGGACATCACCATCGATGATGCTTTGAAACAAGAAGGTATTGCCAGGGAATTGGTAAATCGAATCCAGAATCTGAGAAAAGAATCCGGATTTGAGGTTACCGATAAAATTGATATCAAAGTGATGAAAGATGGGTTGGTAGAAGATGCAATTTCCAACAATGAGGAGTACATCATGACCGAAACCTTGACCGCTGAGTTGAATCTTGAGGAACATCTGGAGGAAGGCGTGTCCATCACTTTTGATGACGTTAACACAAAATTGTTGATTCAAAAACATTAGGAAAATGGCAGAAGATTTAAAAGTAAGATATGCGGACAGTGATTTAGAGGAATTTAGAACACTGATTGAGGAGAAGATAGAGAAAGCACAAAAGCACCTCGAGTTGCTCAAGAGTTCTTACATGAACGATGGTAACAATGGTACCGACGATACCTCACCGACCTTCAAAGCTTTTGAAGAAGGTTCGGAAACCATGAGCAAAGAAGCGAATACCCAGTTGGCCATCCGTCAAGAAAAGTTCATCCGCGATTTGAAAAACGCGCTTTTGCGTATTGAGAACAAAACCTATGGCATTTGTCGTGTCACTGGGAAACTCATCAACAAAGAAAGATTGAAGCTTGTGCCCCATGCCACCTTGAGCATTGAGGCCAAGAACATGCAAAAGTAATTCAGTGCCTTCCCCTTTTCGGACTAGAATTCCATTGGTTTTGCTCGGTTTGGGGCTGTCCACATCGGTTTCCGGCCAAAAATTGGTAAAAAAAACGGTGGTTGATTCCGAAAATCAAGCAATTACCATTCAAGCTGACCGATGTTTTCACGTAGAGATTTCCAATTCAAATACCGACGAACTGATTGTAGAGGCTGAAATGGAAGGCGAGTACGCTTCCAACCTATTGGTTAATTTGGAAGAAAAGGGAAAAACTATTTTTATTAGCACGGGCTTCACACCAAATTTTGACCATCCCAATGACAAGTTGAGTGCTCACAAGGTTATCGCCATTGCCTTGCAAATCAAGATTCCCAAATACAAAAAGGTGAATGTTTTTGGCACGAGCGCTAGAGTTTTGGTCACAGGATTATACCGAAACCTTGGAGTGGTGCTGGCAGATGGAGAGTGTATTTTGGATAATGTAGGAGAGACCATTGAGGTTAAAACCCAAAATGGAAACATACGGGTAGTTTCGGGTAGTGGTATCTGTGAAGCATCCAGTGATTATGGTCAAGTTTTGGGAAGTTTGGACACCAAAGGGAATGCTATGTTCAACCTTCATTCGAAGGAGGGCAACATCTACCTAAACAAAACAAAATAATATGGCTACTTTTGCCCATTCTTAGCTGTTGACATGAGTTTAAAGAAATCTTTACTGCTAATTGTTTTGGTGCTTTTGGTTGACCAAATCAGCAAGATATACATCAAAACCAACTTTGCTCTCCAAGAATCAGTGGAGGTATTCAGTTGGTTCAAAATATTCTTTATTGAAAATGAAGGCGCTGCTTGGGGAACCAAGTTGAGTGACCTTTTACCGATATCAGAATCCACGGGCAAGCTCATTTTGACCGTTTTCCGATTGTTTGCCATTGTGGGCATTGGCTACTGGCTCAGGGACATCATCATGAAACAGTCGCCTCGAACCTTGATATTGGCGGTTTCATTGATTTTTGCCGGTGCCTTTGGAAATATAATTGATTCGGTGTTTTACGGCGTAATTTTCGACGATAGTTATGGTCAGGTGGCCCAAATGTTTGCCGAAGAGCCTTATGGAAAACTATTTTACGGCAAGGTCGTGGATATGCTTTACTTCCCAATGATAGATACTACTTGGCCAGATTGGGTTCCGAAATTGGGAGGAAATCGTTTCCGTTTTTTCGAACCGGTTTTTAACATAGCCGACACGGCCATTAGCACTGGAGTGGGGATTTTGATTGTCTTCAATAAAAAGGCCTTTCCGAAGAGCGAGGAAGCCTAGCGTTTGAAGTGATATACCTTTCTTGGGGTAACGCAATAATGCAAGGGAATGTCATTGGGGTGAACATCTGGGATAGGTTCGGGTTCTGCTTCAAAGAATGACAGTCCCACAAAAACCGAATCTTCACGACACTTTGCTAAAAAGGTATCGTAAAACCCTT
>JBCBCH010000332.1:0-3645 GCA_038530835.1 Bacteroidota bacterium
GGATACCATACTGTGCGGTAAGCCTATCTCTTTAATCCAGGTGAAATTAGGCCCACCAGTGAAACCTCTTCGGTAAATCCACTCAAATTGGATGAGAAAAGGGCTTTGGAAAGTGGGGTTTACGTGAATGCCGAACACAAGTTAAGTGATAGGCTTACCGCACAGTATGGTATCCGTTTCAGTCATTTTATGCGCTTGGGCGGACAAAGTTTGTCCGTATACGAGAACAACCAGCCGTTGGTGTATGATGAGACACGTCGCATTTACCTACGCACCGAACCTATTGGAGAAACGGACTTTGCGAAAAGTGATCGCATTGCCACGTTCCAGAATTTTGAACCAAGAGCTGCCCTAGCCTATCAACTCAATGAAAACAGTTCGGTCAAACTAGGGTATTCCAGAGCGGCGCAATACATTCATTTATTGTCCAACACCGCTTCGGTAACCCCGCTTGATGTTTGGGCACCTAGCGGAAAGTTCATTGAACCTCAATTGTCCAATCAATATGCTTTGGGATATTTCAGAAACTTCAAAGACAAGATGTTTTCCATGGAGGTTGAGGTATATTATAAAGATGTGGACAATCGCATTGACTATATTGATGGTTCGGATTTGATTGGAAACAACACCATCGAAACGGAAATTTTAAATGGTGAATCGCGAGCCTATGGTCTTGAGTTCTTGTTTCGAAAGAACGAAGGCCCTTTGACAGGTTGGCTTGCCTACACCCTATCAAAATCAGAACAGCGCACGCCTGGCGGAATCGCCGGTGGTCCTGGTATCAACAACGGTCAATGGTACAACACCCCGTTTGACCGAACGCATGACTTTTCAATGACCGCGGCCTATCGCCTTTCGGACAAGTGGAGTCTTGGGGCCAATGCCATTTTTCAAACCGGAAGGCCCGTTACCTATCCCAACGGGCAATATGAATATGAAGGTATCTCCATCGCCAGTTTTGGGCTACGGAACGCAGACCGTCTTCCGGCCTATCATCGTTTGGATGTTTCGGCAACCTATCGCCCCAATAGACGACCGGACAAGCGTTGGAAAGGTGAATGGGTACTCAGTGTTTACAATCTATACAATCGAAAAAATGCTGCAGCCATTTCATTTGGGCAAAACTTTGAAACCAGTGCCAACGAAGCCACTCGAACCGCCATTTTTGGCATAGTCCCATCCCTCACCTACAATTTTAAATTCTAAATCATGAAAACAGTTCATCTATATATCGTTTTAGCCCTTCTTGGACTTCTAGGTTCCTGCACCGATGTTATTGAAGTCGACGTCCCCGAAGCCCCAATACGTTTGGTGGTGGAGGCCTCTTTGGATTGGGAACAAGGTACACTTGGAAACGAACAATCGATTCAGCTACGCACCTCTACCCCCTATTTTGAGAATCAGGATAATCCTCCGGTCAGCGGTGCGTCCGTAGAGGTTATGAATTTGGACACCGGAGAAACCTTCATTTTTACAGAAGGAACCCCCGGGAATTACGGCGTAGACACTTTTGTTCCCATTATAGGGAATCGTTATCAGCTGGATATTTTGTATGAAGGCGAACGGTACCGTGCCACGGAAACCTTATTCCCCGTTTCGCCCTTTACCGAAATAAGTCAGTCCACAGAAGAAGGGGAAGATGATGTTTTGGAGGTAAATGTGAGCTTTCAAGACCCAGTAGACGTCTCAAACTGGTACTATCTACGGTTTCAAGGTCGGGGCGACCGTCTTCCCGAATTGTATTATATCGAAGATGAATTTATCGACGGAAATGAATTCAGCATCTTTTATGAAAAAATCGAGGATGAAGATGAAAACATCCAAGAATTCCAGCCCGGAGACATTGTAGATATTCAGTTTTACGGTATTTCTGAAGACTATTACAACTACTTACAACTGCTCATTGACCAATTTGATAGTGCAGGAGAACCTTTCAGTGCGACTCCTGTACCGTTAGTTGGAAATTGTATCAATTTGGACAATCCGGATAATATCGCTTATGGCTACTTCCGGGTTACGGAAAGAACCACTGCTGCTTATACCTTTAATTAGAGGTTAGGCCAAAAAATTGTTTTTGGTTGGATTGCTTGGAAAAGCGGACGCACTCCAAAATACACCATTCGAAGTTCTGCTATTGCTGAGAATAGCGTAACTTCCGGTAGTATTTATCGAGTATGCTCCGCTTTTTTCGAAAAATCCGACAGAACGTATTGGCTGAAAAACAGTTTTCCAAATACTTACTTTACGCCTTAGGTGAAATCATATTGGTGGTCATTGGAATTTTGATAGCGCTTCAAATCAACAATTGGAACGAGCGACGACAACTTTCCAACGAACGTGAAAAGCTGATTGGCGCCCTTCTTTCGGATGCCGAAACCACTCAAAAACGATTGGAACAAGGGTTGGGAATGGCCGACCACATTAATCGCGATTTGCTCAGCTTTATGGATATGATTCAGGAAGAGACTTTGGAAATTTCCGTTGATACTTTAAAGGCCCATACCAGCGCCGTGTTTCAGGTTGCCAACTTTACTCCCGCGATGTCTGCCTATGAAACGGCAGTATCTACTGGGGATATTGGGTTGTTGAAAAATGACGAGCTGTTGGACTCCTATGTTCAATTCACCGACAACTACGAATGGTTCGCCCTACATCAAAGAATTTCTGGTGACATGGTTTATATGGGAAGTGTATGGAAGTTTCGTGAGAAATTGGGTAGTACACGCTTGTTCATGACCCAAATGGGGGAGTATCCCGAACGTTTTGCCCTGTCAGATGATGCTTTTTATGCTGTGTTGCGTGAAAAAGACACCTATGCTACCTTCGAAAGTATGCAGTGGTTGGTACGCAATCAATGGGAAGCTTTGAATAGGGCACAACAAGCGAATCAAACGATTATTGACCTGCTACAAAACTTGCAATCGTCTTAAAAGACGTTTTTCAAAAAAGCACTTTATGTATATCCCGCATCACTACGAGAACACCAACGTTGACGAAATCAAATCTTTTGTGAAAGAGAATGGTTTTGGAATTCTGGTAAACCAAACCGATGGCAAGCCGTGGGCTACCCATATTCCGGTTGAGCTGGAACAGGGTTCGGATGGAAAGGATTATCTCGTAGGGCATCTAGCCAAAGTAAATCCTCAGGCCAAAACCCTTGTGGAGAGCCAAGAAATCCTTTGTATTTTCAACGGCCCGCATACCTATATTTCCGCTTCATGGTACACCTCCGAAGAAGTACCCACTTGGGACTACATTGCGGTTCACGTTTATGGCAAACCGCAACTGATGTCCGAAGCCGAAACCATGGAAAGCCTTCACCGATTGGTTGACAAGTATGAGGAACAATCGGAAAATCCGATTTCTTTACATGACATGTCGTCCAAAACCCTACGTCAGGTGAAAGGCGTGGTAGGCTTTAAAATTGCCATCACCAAAATCCAAGCGGCGTATAAACTATCCCAGACGCGACCTGAAGACCACGAAAACATCAAAGCAGGGCTCCGTAAACGTAAAGATGCGAATAGTCAAGATGTTGCCGAGCGGATTTGATTCAAACAATTAGTTTGCGTCAGAATAAGACGTTTCAGCCCATCCGGAAGAACTTTGGATTATGCACATTGACAATCCAAGGTATTCCGGATG
>JBCBCH010000333.1:0-3644 GCA_038530835.1 Bacteroidota bacterium
CTTGAAAAAAGTGTTCGATTTCCTTCAATCGATGTGGATTTAAATCCGTAATGTCGTTTTTTTGGTTCCATATAGGGTCGGAGATGGGCACACAAATCAGTTTTTCATCCGGACCTTTTTCATCGGTCATATGAAAGACACCAATAGGCTTGACTTCCATGACTACCATAGGATAGGTGGGTTCGGTTCCCATGACAAGTACGTCCAAGGGGTCTTTGTCCAAAGCCAAGGTCTCGGGGATAAACCCATAATCTCCAGGATACATCATGGATGAAAACAAGGTACGGTCGAAACGAATCTTGTTCAATACAAAATCGTATTCATACTTATTTCGACTTCCTTTTGGAATCTCAATCAAAACATCAAATGTCACTGGGGTAGAGGCTGTAGCCATAGGGTTGAATTTGTGCAAAAATAACCAGATAATGCGAACCTGTACTAAGAAGACTTCTTGCTAAGGTTAACTAAAATTTAAATCCAAAGGAACCTGTGACCCCAAAAGCCCTAGCATCTGGATTCTCAAGATAGTTGCCCCTAAAGTTAAAATCAATGCGAAGAATCTTGAAAATGTTGCCCACACCAAAGGAATATTCCCAGTAAATACGTTCATCCGGTGCTATTAAAGGAATGTTGCTCCGGGCATTCAAAGCGATATTCTCGTCTGAAATCTCCCCCCATGCACCACGAAGACCCACAATTTCTCGAAGGTTCAGTTTGCGCAAAAAAGGAATTCGCGAAAACAAGCGTCCGTTGAAGTTATGTTCCAGATGCAAGGTGGTGTAGGTATCGGTCACGAATTCGTAAAAATCCAAGTTGGGAAAGGTATTGTACAACGAAAACAGTGTTTGGTTTCCTGGGATTACGCTTAACAGTCCCAAGGGAACTGCCCCAAAGGTTTTCCCCATTTCAATTGTACTGGTCAAACGACCAAACCCACCAATCTGCCAAGGTTGGGTATACGAAAATTGCAAGCGTTCGTAATCAAAATCACTTTCCAGATAACCTTGCAACCCCTTCGTATAATTTAATAGAAGGATACTATGGTCGTCATTGATATCGGAGCGTTCCACGCCATAACCGATGGTCCGTTTGCCAGGGGTATATATCAATGTGGTATTGATATCGAATTGTTTGACTTCAGAAGCAATGCCCCCGGGGGCCGTGGGGTCCAGATAATCCAAACTAAAAGCATCGGGCAAGGCCGAACTCAGGGTTCGAAATGAGCCTCCCAATCGAAAACGAAGGTTGGTTACGGGTTCCATTTCGAAATTTAATGTCGAAAGGTTAATATTGGTCAGACGGTCGTTGGCCCCAACCGTTACCAGGGAAGAAGATGCTATACTTCGCCCTAGCACATCATTGGTGCTAGTGAGACTTATCCCCAACTGTTCAATGTCCCTTCGATTACCGCCGGAAAGAATCAAGCGCGTTTTGCGGTCCAATAAAAACTTACCGGAAAGCCCATGCTTGAATTTCTTATCCGAAAAACCATAGGCCATATAGCCTTCAAGACGCCAGGTATCATTTTGCCCAAAGTAGGTTCGTGCACCACCCCGAAGCCGTATCCCTTCAGCATCGTTGAATCCGAAGGTGCTGTAGATATCCCCGATGTCAATATTCCATTTGTCTATTTCAACGTAGCCTGAACCCAAAATACTAACTAGATTATAGTAGGTTTTGAACTTAGGTACCGTTTTCAGCGTATCCAGCAACTTGAAAATACCCGATTCATCCTCATTTAACTGTTCCAAACGGGCATTTTTCCAAAAGACGGAGTCCCTTTTGAAAACCCTAGGGTCATAAGGGTCGGCTGCAGCTTTGTAAAATACCTCTGGACGTTCAATATCAAAAGCGTAGTTGTCGTACACGGTAGTGCGCTTACCATATACCCCCCTTGACTTTTCTTTTTTGGAAAAACTAAAATCGCTCAGCATATAATCCCGTTTCAACAAAAAGACGGAATCACTTACCACGTCAAAATCTTGCTCAATGTAAATTTCCTTGACCCAGTTGATGTTGGCACTTTTGGTAACCTGAAGATTTATCTTCTTGATCGCGAAAGTGGAGTCGTTTACCCAAAAATCACCTTTAAAGGTCAACTCACTTTTACGGCGTGGATAATAAATAATGTTGTAGCACCATTTGTCATCGATAAAGGTACTATCGGCCAAGGCATAATTATAGGTATCCACCCCCGTTTTGGATAAGGGACTGGTGAAGCTTTTACCAAAAAACTTCAAATAATTGTCATACACATCGTAGTCAGAATACAAGTCCTCAACAAAAGCAGTAATGGCCTGATTTCCTTCAAAACCCGAACTCTTGTTCCCTAAAACATCTTCTTTTTCCTTTTTCAGGATGTTGTCTCCATAAATCCGTGAAAAATTCTCGTTAAGGAAAATGGGCAAATAGGTTTTACCCGTAATTCGCGAAGTGTCCAAGTCCGTAAATAGGAATTCCAACCCGCGAAACAACTTGCTTTTGATGAGCGCACTGTCGATGGTGTTTAAGTCAAACTCAAGTTTTTCGTATTTATCATATTGATATTGTTTGAACTTCCGAACCCCATTTTGACGTTTTTTGGCCCAAATTTTCTTTAGGATTTCAACCGCGGGATTGTTTTTCTTGGATTGCTTTCCGGTGTAGACGACAACTTCTTTAAGCTGTTCGGTAGATTCCATTAACACCACCTTCATCCCATAGTTTACCCTATTGGTTAAGGTAACCGTTTTGGATTCGTATCCGATAAAGGAAAAGACGACCGTATCATAGGTGTCGTCGGATTCCAAGTAGAAACGCCCATTTTCATTGGTGATGGTTCCTTCAGAAGAGTCTTGGAACAGCACATTGGCGAATGCCACCGGATTTCCGGATTCGTCGGTAACAACACCGTCAATTTTGGTTTGGGAACAGAGTAGGCTTGTAAAAAAAGCGAAGAAAATGAAGAAATTGTTTCTCATTTTTTGATAAGTCATAGTACCTCTTCGACCCAAAAGTCGAGGCAAGGTTAGGTGATTTTGGTTTCAGGGTAATTTCTTATCAAAAACTGTTCCTTAAAAAAAGCCCCATCATCATACGAAGATGGGGCAAACATACATACAGTACAAATATAATGAGGTTAATTATATAGTACTTTTTTGACCGCCTTGATGACATCTTGAGCGTTGGGCAACCATTCGGCAAGCAATACCGGAGAATACGGAGCAGGTGTGTCCGCAGTATTCAACTTCACGATAGGGGCATCCAAATAATCGAATGCTTGATGTTGAACTTGGTAAATAATCTCCGTTGCGACATTGCCAAAAGGCCAAGCCTCCTCAAGGATGACCATCCTGTTGGTTTTCTTAACAGATGAAAGTATTGTGTCGTGGTCCATGGGACGCACGGTTCTTAAATCGATGATTTCACAACTGATGCCTTCCTTTTCAAGTTCATCGGCTGCTTTGTAGGCTTCTTTAATAATTTTTCCAAAAGAAATGATGGTAACATCAGTTCCTTCACGCTTGATTTCGGCAAGCCCCAAAGGAATTGTGTATTCGCCCTCGGGCACTTCACCTTTATCTCCATACATCTGCTCTGACTCCATAAAAATGACCGGGTCATCATCACGTATAGCAGATTTCAATAGTCCTTTGGCATCCGCT
>JBCBCH010000334.1:0-3642 GCA_038530835.1 Bacteroidota bacterium
GGGCATTCTATGGGAGGAAAGACAGCGATGCAGTTCGCTACCGAACACCCTGAACGGATGCTTAAACTATTGGTGGCTGACATCTCGCCCAAGTATTACCCCCCACATCATCAAACCATAGTAGATGCGTTGGCGAAGTTGGACTTTTCGGTTTTAACATCCCGGAAGGAAGTAGATAATACCTTGGCAGATGATTTGCCCGAAACGGGGATTCGCCAATTTTTGCTGAAAAACCTATACTGGAAAGAGCCTAAAACGCTCGCTTTGCGCTGCAATATCGACATTTTGAAAAACCGCATGGAAGAAATTGGAGACCATATTGATACCACAGCTCACTTTGATGGTCCTACTCTGTTCTTGCGAGGGGACCGGTCAGAATACATTCAACCCGCTGACATCCCTGAAATCCAAAGACACTTTCCGTTGGCCGAAATAGCCACCATAGTGAATGCAGGACATTGGTTACATGCAGAAAACCCGAATCAGTTTTTTGAAAAGAGTCTACTTTTCCTGAATTCTTAAAAAAGCCCCTTTTTTATTATGCATGCATAATTTTTTTGCTCGATTAATTGCCTGAATCACAATTTCTACCTAGTTTTGATTAACACGGGTTTAACCGTAATTTAACTTAACTAACATCATAATTCAATGATTCAGATGAAAAAGTATTTCGCCCTTCTTCCCTTGGTTGGGCTCCTGTTCGTGGCTTGTAGCGATGATGACGATGCCGGAACGACCACTACTACTCCCGATCCTGACCCGGTAGTCATCACCTCGGGTTCAGCCGACTTTTCAAATTTTGTGGCGATTGGAAATTCACTTACCGCAGGATTTTCGGATAATGCCCTTTTTATTGCAGGACAAGAAGCTTCCTTACCTAATATGTTAGCCCAAAATTTCGCACTTGCCGGTGGCGGTGCATTTGAAATTCCTTTTATGGCGGATAATTTGGGAGGTGCTACTTTACAAGGAAATCCTGTTGCTGGTAACCGATTGATTTTGGTATTCACGCCTGACGGGCCTTCACCGACGCCAAAAACAGGAACAGGCGCTACGGAGATTTCAGAGAAACTCCCTGGCCCTTTCAACAACTTTGGAATACCTGGAGCCAAAAGTTATGAATTGCTAGCTCCGGGGTACGGAAGTGTTGTAGGAGTCGCCAATGGAACGGCCAATCCATATTTCGCAAGGTTTTCTTCTACAGAAACAGCAACGGTTCTTGAAGACGCTGCAGCCAGAGGGGGTACCTTCTTCTCGGTTTGGGCAGGGGCAAACGATATTTTGCTTTACGCTACGAATGGAGGTACTGGAGTAGACCAAACGGGCAACTTAGACGCCGCCAGCTATGGCCGAAACGATATTACCGACCCTAATGTTCTGGCCGGGTCATTAAACGGTATTTTACAAACGTTGACTGCAAATGGCGCAGGTGGGGTAATTGCCAATCTACCCAACGTAACGGATATTCCTTATTTCACCGCTGTACCTTTCGCTCCTTTAGACCCTACAAGTGAATCTTTTGGACCTCAAATACCCGCTCTTAATGCTCAATTTGCTGGTTTGAATTTGGTTTTTCAAGCACTGGGTGTTCCTGAAAGACAATTTGTTTTTTCGGAAACCGCTGCCAGCGCCGTAATCATAAAAGACGAAGATTTGACTGACCTTTCGGCACAAATCACTGGAGCTTTAATGATGAACGGTGTTGACGCCGGAACCGCACAGCTGACTGGATTTCTTTATGGACAAGCTAGACCAGCCAACGCTGAAGATTTATTGGTTCTGCCCAGCAGTAGCATCATTGGAGAATTAAATCCAGATGCGTTGGATTTGTTGACAAATACTTTTGGTCTGCCTGCAGAAACCGCTGGGCAGCTTGCTGTTAATGGCATAACTTTTCCTTTGGAGGATCAATGGGTTCTCACGCCACCAGAAAGAATGGCAGTTGAAAACGCTCTAAACGCTTACAACAAAACCATCAGAGATTTGTCCACACAGTATGATTTGGCTTTTGTAGATGCCAATGCTTTGCTGACCTAACTGCGCGCCAATGGATTCCCACAATCTGACGGCAGTGTAGTTACAGCTACTTTCGCCACAGGAGGAGGCTTTTCATTGGATGGGGTTCATCCTTCCCCAAGAGGTTATGCTATTTTGGCCAATGCATTCGTTGAAGCCATCAATACCAAGTACGGTTCAAATCTACCCGGTGTGGATCCAACTGATTTTACAGGATTATATATCGATTGATTCCTACAAAAAACATAAATTGAAAGCACCGTTCGCGGTGCTTTTTTTTTAATCTAGCTGATATGAAACTTATTTTAAGACTTTTACTCAATGCCCTTGCGGTTATTATTTTGGCCTATGCCCTCCCAGCAGTATCGGTGGACTCCTATGTCACTGCTATACTTGTAGCCATAGTGCTATCGATTTTGAACTTTTTGGTGAAGCCCATTCTAGTATTATTGACTTTACCGATAACAATCCTAACACTAGGCTTGTTCCTTTTGGTAGTGAACGCAATAATTATACTACTTGCGGCCCATTTTATTTCTGGTTTTCAAGTAGATGGTATCCTTTGGGCCATCATCTTCAGCTTGCTCCTCTCTTTCTTGCAATCTATCCTGCAATCCTTTCTAGATGATGACAAAAAGAAAAAATAAGCCCCTTACTGCATAATTTTAAAAATAAACAGCCACGAAAATACCCTTTGAACCCAAATTTAAACCGCTAAAGACTTAACCTACCAAAAATGAAAAACAAACCGGAGCATCTAAACTCCAAGAAATTCTTTCGCATTCTATTCCTAAATCACTTCATCTTCATTCTGATCATGATAGGATTTGGAGCATTCCATTTTGTTTTTAGACCTATCAAATTCGAAGATATTATCACCTTGGATGCCAATCATCTAACAAGCTATTTCACACTTTTCGTTTTTGTAGTGTTTGCATTTCTGAGTCATATAGTCTTTTCCAAAACCATGAAGCGCATAAAAAACATGGATAAGAATGCTTATATCATAAAGAAAAAGATAAGCGGAAAGCATCTACTCTTTTTAAAAATGGGCAACTTTCGAGCAGCCATGATAACCAGGCTTTTTTTGATTCTCGTGCCTATCATTGTAACGCCCATGATTCTGGAAGTAGGTGCAACTTACTTCTTGTGCCTAGGCGCAAACGTGGTTTATGCTTTGGTTGTTTTACCAACGAGAAGAAGTGCCATCCAAAATATGGAATTACAGGAAAATGAAATCCAACGAATCAATAATCCACAAGCCATTATTGCACGACGAACTTTTTCTTTTGGCATAGGCCATGGGCAACAATGGCGCTATTGAGTCTGTGTAATCTTGGTGTTTTCCCCAGCGAAAAGCAGCAAAGCGGGTATTAGAAACCATGTTGATGCTCAACCATTTAAAAAGTTGTTGCGATACAGAAAATAGCGTACTTTTGCCACCCGATTTTCATTATCATAAAAGGGTAGAGCAGATGAATATTACAAAACAGCAGATAGACGAGCTCAATGCGGTAGTTAAGGTTGCCATTAGCAAAGAAGATTACCAAGAAAAGGTCGATACCATTTTAAAAGATTACAGAAAACAGGCCAATATTCCTGGTTTTCGCAATGGCCAAGTGCCTT
>JBCBCH010000335.1:0-3640 GCA_038530835.1 Bacteroidota bacterium
TGTTGACTTTCTCCTTTATCCAAAGCCATACTACTACAGTGGTCAACAAAACAAAAAGCAAGGAACGTAGCGTGTCATTCACGTAAACCGCCTTTCTATCGCCTACTATCATCGACATCAACTCATCTCCGAAACCGTTGCGATAAATATCATCACTAAGCCCTTCAAATCGGAAGACACCTTTCATTATCAAAATGAAAATACCTAGGCCCATCGTTACCGCAAAGCCCCATTTCAGTCCTTTCAGAAGTTCTTTGTTTTTTGCCTTTCTACGATAAATCTCACGTAAACCCAAAATCCCTAGAACGGGGATGCAAAGTTCGAGCACAACTTGTATTGAGGAAACCGCTCTAAACTTATCGTAAAGCGGAAAGTAGTCAATCATAAAATCGGTGAGCAGAGAGAAATTCTTGCCCCATGAAAGCAGAAGGGATAAAATAGCACCACCCAATAGCCACCATTTGTGTTTGCTTTTCACCAAGAACAATCCCATGAAGAACAAAAAAAACACCACGGCACCTACGTACGCTGGAGCTGCAACACCGGGCTGTTTACCCCAATACAGCGGTAAACCGCTTGAAAATTCCAACGCACGAGAAGAGGGCAAGCCCTGTCCCACCAAAAACTCATATGCTTTGGAATCCTTTCCAAGGTCCTCCCCAGCGGAGCCCCCTCCAAAAAGACGGGCAGAGAAAAGATTCAAGGATTCTGCTATTCCGTAACTATATCGAGTAATGTATTCTTTATCCAACCCTTCGGTCGAGGGTTTTGGTGTTCCATCAGGTAACAACTTGAGTTCAGATGTGCCCCGCGTGCTCCAGTCTGCGTATTCCTTGGTTGACAGCAAATTTGTTGCATTGGTTGCAAAGGCCAGTACTACGGCCGCAACGAGCAGTCCTAACGATACTCCAAAATGTTTGAATTCTTTTTGTTTTATGGCGTAAATCAGATACACCAAACCCAAAATCAGCACCAACAGCCCAAAATAATACGTCATTTGGAAGTGGTTCGCATTGATTTCAAGGGCCATGGCCAAAGCGGTGAGTATGAATCCCAGAAAATACTTCTTTCGAAATACCAGTATGATACCTCCCAAAACCATTGGAATGTAGCCCAGCGCATGTGCTTTCGCATTATGACCAACTTCAAGAATGATAATCAGATAGGTGGACAATCCAAAGGCCAAAGCCCCTAATATGGCCAAGCGGTAATCGGTTTTTAAGCACAACATCAAAACATAAAACCCAACCAAATAGAGAAAGAGATAATCCGTAGGGCGGGGCATGAACCGAATGGCCCTATCCAGTTGTTTGATATAATTATGCGGATAATTGGCACCAAGTTGATAGGTTGGCATTCCGCCAAAGGCACTATTGGTCCAATACGATTCCTCACCCGTCAAGGCCTTAAAATCATTACGTTCCTTGGCCATACCGCTGTATTGGGCAATATCAGACTGAAATAAAGCCTTGCCTTGTAAAACAGGATAGAAATACAACAAGGAGGTTAGCGCGAAGAAAAGTAGGACCAGTAAATGCTTGATAATCGACTTTACCGAAAAGGCCATGAACTATTTTTGAGACACAAAGATTATGGAATTTCTTCAAAATCTATGTATTCTCCAACTTTTTTTGAGGGCTTTCTTTGGGCTGGCCTGGAATGGATTGTGGTTTCACCGTCACGATTTGTTTTTTGATCACCTCCAGTTTGCGATTGGTATGGCTGACCCGCAAACTTCTGCTCAGCCTTTTTAATGGCGAAAGCAAACAGCTTTGGCCCAAACCACCGAAGCAGTAATTTCATTGAGTAGTATACTAAGACCAGTATTAAAATCGTTGTCAATAAAACCATATAACACTTACAATTGCATCAAAATTACTTAGTTAGTCATCCCATAAGCACTAATGTATCTTAAAATAGTATTAAAATAAGTTATATGGATTTCAAGTTCCTTCGGGTCTTCACCACATTGTTATGCATTTTTCCCTTACTGACCTATGCGCAGTATACGGATGTCATCAATTCCAACCGACCTGGTCGTGCTGTAAGTGCTTATGCCGTAGGAAGAAATGTGGTTCAGGCGGAAATAGGACTGCTGTATGAGCAACAAGACAATGGTGACCTAAATACGGACTCCAATATCTTCGGTACGGATGTATCCTTGCGATATGGTTTTCTTTTTGAGCAGCTTGAAATCGTTTACGAAGGTTCCTTTATCAGTCAGAACATCACTTTTGCAGAGACGGGTGATAGTGACCGACTAACGGATTTTTCCAGAAACCGCGCCGGAATCAAATACTTGATTTTTGACCCCTTTAAAAATCCCGAAAACAACAAACCGAATTTATACAGCTGGCGCGCGAACAATGTTTTTCAATGGAAGAATTTGATTCCCGCCGTTTCGCTTTATGCGGGAGCCACATTCAATCTGGGAGATAATCCGTTTTATGTGGGTGACCCCACTGTAGCTCCTAGAGGAGCAATTGCAGCGCAGAGTCGTCTATCCCCGCGATTTGTTTTGATTACGAATGTAGCCTATGACCGTATCGGGACAGATTTCCCCGAATGGAGTTATGCGGTTTCGGTCACGCATGCCTTTCGCAACCCCAAATGGAGCGTTTTTGTAGAAAACCAAGGGTTCAAAAGTGACCGAAATTCCGATGTTTTATTGCGGACGGGTATCGCCTACCTTTTCAATCAGGATTTTCAAGCTGATTTTCATGTGGGGAGCAATTTCAAGAACAGTCCCTCCCGTATTTTTGGCGTACTTGGTTGTTCCTACCGACTCGATTTTCATAAAGACAAGCTAGTTCCCATTCAGGATGCCAACAGTCCGGAAAATGAAAAAATCAAGAAACAGAACTTTAAAAAGAATCGCAAGCGTGTGAAGCGTGCGAAAAGAAAAGCGAAGAAGGAAAAGAAAATCGAGGAAGATTTTTGATTTTCATTCTACAGATTTTTTCCCTCTTCGGAATATTGTTATTATTGGCGACTAAAAGCTGTCGATGATAACCGTACAGGAGGTACATTCCAAAGAAGACTTCAAGCGTTTTGTAAAGTTTCCTTTTACATTGTATAAAGGGTCCAAGTACTGGGTGCCCCCTATTATCAATGATGAACTTGAAACCTTCGACCATGATAAAAATCCCGCGTTTCAAAATGCGGAGGCTACTTTTTTTCTTGCTTTGAAAGAGGGTAAAGTCGTAGGTCGTGTCGCGGCTATCATCAACCATATTGAAATCAATGAACAAAAAATCTCCAAAATGCGTTTTGGTTGGTTTGATTTTATTGACGATTTATCGGTATCGAAACTTCTGTTGGAAAAAGTGGTGGAGATTGGACGCGAAAATGGTTTGCAATATATGGAAGGGCCTGTGGGCTTTTCAAATTTGGACAAGGTTGGTGTGCTAACTGATGGCTTTGACCATATTGGCACCATGATTACCTGGTATAACCATCCATATTATGTAGAACACTATGAGGCACATGGCTTTGTTAAAGAAAAAGAATACCTCGAAAACAAATTTCTTTTTGAAGCCGCCGACCCCAAGATTTTTTACAAAGCGAATTTGCTCATTAAGAAACGATACGGTCTTCGGGCATTGAACTTTACCAAAAGTTCGGAAATCATGCCTTGGGT
>JBCBCH010000336.1:0-3638 GCA_038530835.1 Bacteroidota bacterium
GGACAAAACGAACCAAAAGGCTACTGGGTAGGACTAGCATTTTTCTTGATAGCTGGAACTACTGGCATCTAGTGCGGACGCTAACATCTTCAATTGCCTTTGCCCTACTACTCATCGGAATCCTATTTTATAAATCATCATAAAACAAAACATCATGCAAATTGTAAGAACCCTAGTTATTGGCATCCTGATTTGGATTATCGGCGTAAGCTTGTACTCGCTATCCTTCTTCGTACCATTCTTAAAAGATGCCACATTACAAGCCAACCTTATCCTATCGTTCGGAATTCTCCCCGTTGTATGGTTTGGAACAAAACTTTACTACCGTGGACAAAACGAACCAAAAGGCTACTGGGTAGGACTAGCATTTTTCTTGATAGCTGGAAGTCTGGATGCCCTGATTACAGTACCCTATCTCATCATACCGGATGGAGGAAGCTATTTCGATTTCTTTACGGCCATCGGTTTTTGGCTCATCGGAATTGAGTTCATCTTAATGGCTACCCTGTATTGGTATACCCAAGTCCGAAAGACAACAAACACAACCCATTATTCATAAAAACAAAGTATTCCGCAGCGGCGGAAGTAAAATTCAAAAACCATTAAAATCAAGTAAAAATGAGAAAAGAAAACATCTTAGTTATCGGAGGAACCGGAAAAACCGGAAAACGAATCGTAAACCTTTTGAAAGCGCAGGGCCACCATGTGCGTGTCGGCTCACGTAGCGCAACCCCAGCATTTGATTGGCATGTGCCCGAAGGTTGGGACAAAGCTTTGGAAGGCATGGACAAAGTCTATGTGACCTACCAACCAGATTTAGCCGTACCTGGAGCATTGGACGACGTGGAGCAGTTGGTAAAAGCCGCCAAGCGCGCAAATCTGAAAAAAATAGTGTTGCTTTCTGGAAAAGGCGAGCGTGAAGCGCAATTATCCGAGCAAGTGGTCATCCACTCCGGAATGGATTACACCATCGTGCGGGCCAGTTGGTTCAACCAAAACTTTAGCGAGAACTTTTTATTGGAACCTGTTTTGGATGGATTTGTGGCCCTACCCCAATCCGAAGTGCAAATCCCTTGGGTGGATGTAGATGATATTGCCGAAGTGGCAGTCGAAGTCTTGCTTAATGACCAGCACAATGGCAATATCTATCAGCTTACCGGACCGGAAACCCTAACGTTCCCAGAAACCGTAGCCACTATTGCCAAAGCCGTAGACCGCCAAATCACTTACGTACCGGTTTCTTTGGAAGAATACGGCGAAGGCATGCGAAAAGCTGGTTTGCCTGAGGATTTTGTCTGGTTGGTGAACTATTTGTTCGATGTGGTATTGGGTAACCCCGCGAATTCGGAAATCACCAACGACATTGAAACCATTTTGGGTCGACCCCCAAAACGTTTTGAACAATATGTTGCAGAAACCGAAGCAACTGGCGTCTGGAACGTGGCTGCCCACCAACCCAATGCCTAATCATCACCAACCGCCCCAGGACAAAAATGTTCTGGGGTTTTCTGTTTCCCTACAAGACATGGAACCCTTCAAGGGGTTGCTCAACTTACTACATTCAAAACTTGGCTTTGCCCCCAGTAAAGAATACCAGAAAAGTGTTCAAGACGTTATACAATAAACGTAACCTCAAATGAAGAAAATTCCAGTATTCGCCCTTGTTTTCCTATTCCTTTTTGCCTGCGGAGAAAACTCCAAATACAATAAAGAATGCGGCGATTTGGTGGAATTTGAAATCGATGAGGAATATTGCGAAAAACATGGTCTTCGTGAAGAAGCTTTTACGTTGAAATATCCCAAAAGCTTGGAAGTCGACACCCAAGAAGATTATCCATCCAAAAACTATGCAAGCTTTTTCAAATACGACAAAGACACCCTAATAGTTGAATCTGTGAACATCGGATATTTCTATGGCCTAAAGGAAAGCGGAAAAGATGGTATTGGAAGTTTTTTCGGCCTTACGAAGGAATCCTTGTTGACATCGATAGTAGACCAATACAGAGCCCAAGGTTTGGACATTCAGGAAACTACCATGCAAGATGAAACCATACGAGGTGAAAAACACTTTACCGTTAGGGGCACCATCAACACTGATATGGAAGAGATAGGGCTTGCTGGGACTTATTTGATTCAAATGGTGATGATAGCCACCGAAGCGGACCATGGAGTGCTACTCATTATGTTGGCTAGGGAGGATTCGGGCATTACATCTTTTGAAGATTTCGAGACCAAGGGTTGTACTTCACCCATACTGCAGACGTTAGAGTGATAAAAAATGGTAATTAATGGTAAAGTTCAAGGTAGAAAGAAATTCGCACACGGATTGATTTACCTTTAAGGATTCCAAGGCACAACCATAGCACTAAAAGTAACATGAAAAAACTGTTAGTTACCGGAGGATTCGGGAAAATTGCACGATACTTTATCCAAAACCATTACCATCAGTATAAGATTACCGCGGCGGATATTGTAGTGAAAGATGGCGTATTTAACGACAATGTTCAAGTAGAAAAAGTGGATTTGCGGGATGCTGAACGTTGCTTGGAATTATGTGAGGGTATTGATACCGTTATTCATTTTGCGGGTATGGTTGACCCCGTTTCCGAATCAGATGAAATTTTGGAGGTCAATATCAAAACTACCCAAAACATCTTCAAAGCTGCCGTCACCCAAAATTGCAAAAGGTTGATTTTTGCCAGCAGCGCCCAAACTATTGAAAGCTACCCTACGGACGTTCAAGTCCATAAAAACATGCTGGTCAAACCGAAAAACCTATATGGGGTATCTAAATGTTTTGGTGAGGCTTTGGCGGCTTACTACGCCAACAATAAGGCAATTTCAGCCATATCCTTGCGTATTGGGGCGTATGAGTTTCCTGAGGATTTTACCGAAATGAATGCACGTGACCTGAGTGCGTATCTGCACCCCGATGATTTTAACCAATTGCTTGTTGGTTGCATCGAGACAAAAAACATAAAGCACGAGGTGTTTAACGCTATTTCAGATAATCGTTATAAACGGTTGGACATTACCGAAGCTTTAGAAAAAGTCGGGTATCAACCGAAAGCTGACGGCTTTGAACTTTTTGCTTTGAAAGTGGAACAAAGATTCTAAAGACCAGAAAAATTCAAACGGAAATGACCTTTAGAAAAGCAACCGAAAAGGACCTTGTCGCGATTGTGGAAATGATTGCGGATGACAAACTGGGAAAAACGAGGGAAAACTTCAAAATTCCCTTACCACAGGAATATATTGATGCTTTTGAAAATATCAACAATGACCCAAACCAAGAATTAATAGTGGTAGCAGACGATAGCCATGAGGTCATCGGTACACTACAGTTATCTTTTATCCAATACCTTACCTATCGCGGTGGGATTCGTGCCCAAATCGAAGCGGTCCGCATTCGTAAGGACAAAAGAGGGCAAGGCTTGGGAAAAACCATGTTCGAATGGGCCATCAATCGTGCCAATTTACGCAAGGCTCATGTGCTACAATTGACCACAGACAAAAGAAGACCCGAAGCCATTGCGTTTTATGAAAATCTTGGCTTTACGGCCACCCATGAAGGAATGAAATTGCATTTCTAACCGAACGAAGATATGATGGGATATCGTTTCGTACTACTTTTTGCT
>JBCBCH010000337.1:0-3626 GCA_038530835.1 Bacteroidota bacterium
TGTAGAAGTGATTTGTTATGACATTGTTGGAGGTGTTGGAGATGACAATGCACGCCAAGTTGGAATCATGGAATTTCAGCAAAAGTCCGATATCGTCAGTCTTCACGTGCCAGAAACCGAAACCACCTCTGGCATGGTCAATACCGAATTCATTGAAAAGTTCCATAAGCCTTTTTGGTTGTTGAATACCGCAAGGGGAAAATGTGTTGTAACCAAAGATTTGGTAGCAGGCCTTAAATCAGAGAAAATTTTGGGAGCCGGATTGGATGTTTTGGAGTATGAAAAGAAATCGTTCGAAAACATGTTTGTGCAAAAACCAAAATCCTTCAAATATTTGCGCAAGGCCAAAAATGTGTTGTTGACCCCTCATGTGGCAGGTTGGACGGTAGAAAGTCATGAAAAATTGGCCCAGACCATCGTCGACAAAATCAAAGAGAGATTTTGTTAACTTGAAACGGTGAAAAAGACCATTTTCGTTTTCTCTGCCCTAATTGTTTCTTTACTCGTACTTTTTAAAATTAGTACGTATTCTTATACCTCAGGTAATTCTCGAATTGAGTATGTGATTTCGGGCATCGCCATAGTTTTTTTTGGGATAGGCCTATATATCAATCGTCGTTCTGCATCCAAAAAGAATCTTGAACCACAACAAGTTGATTTGGACAAATTAGAGGATTTGGGAATAAGCAAACGAGAGTATGAAGTACTGGTCGAAATCGCCAAAGGATTATCCAACAAGGAAATTGGGGATACCCTACACCTCTCGGAAAGCACCGTAAAAACCCATGTTTCCAACCTTTTGGTCAAGCTCGATGCCAAACGAAGAACCCAAGCGTTGCAGCGCGCCAAAGAACTCAATATTATAGCGATATAACCCCATTGGCACCAAAGTACCATCAATTTGGTACTTTAGTATGAAGGTCTTCCACCTACCTCAAGCTACTTTTGAAGGAATCAATACGTAAACGTTATGAAAACAACCATCCTTCGCTACAGTGTATACAGTGCCATTATGATATGTGCATTGTTTTTGACCACCTGGTACCTTTTGGAACACCTTCCGCGGACCACCCAAGAAATATTAGGGTATGCTTCCATGATAGTATCCTTATCCTTTGTTTTCTTCGGTATTAAATATTATCGCGAACGTGAAAATGCGGGTAAGGTCAGCTTTAAGAAGGCCCTGACCATAGGCACCTTGATCAGCTTGATAACCGCAGTCGTTTTTGGAGTTTTGGATGTCATCTATGTAGAAGTGCTCAATCCCGAATTCATGGACAACTACTACATGGAATCCGTAAAGTCGCTCGAGGAAACCCTTTCGGGCGAAGCACTAAAAACACAACTGGCCTTGCTGGAATCGCAGAAAGAAGTCTTTGCCAACCCCCTGTTTACTTTCGGTATCATGGCCGTTACGGTATTTGTTATCGGATTTATCATTTCCTTGATTTCGGCTTGGATATTACAACGCAAATAGACACCATCATGACCATAAATGCGCAAACATCAAAACCCTGTAATTTTTTCGCGAATGCCTTGCCCATATTTCCGTAACCAATGATACCGACGGTTTTCCCATCAAGTTCAGCACCCCTGTTCTGCTCGCGTTGCCATTTTCCCTTTTTGACTTCACGGTTGGCTTTCACCATCTTGTTCATCAGGGCCAATAGCATTCCCAAGGTATGTTCCCCCACGGCATTTCGATTCCCTTCAGGAGCGGAAGCCAAAAATATATCCTTTTGTTTGGCGTAAGCCGTGTCAATATTCTCCAAACCTGCACCTACGCGACCTATGAATTTAAGTTGGGTAGCCTTGTCCAGAAAGTTCTGGTCTATGGGAAATCTACTTCGCAGAATGATACCATCGTATTGTGAAATTTTCCTTTCAATGGTTTCTTTGGAGGACGAATAATCTTCATGATTTTCGAAGCCAAGGGCTTCAAACTGCTCTATAAGCAGGGGATGATTGGTGTCAAGATGAAGAACTTTCATAATAGTTGGTCTGGTTCGCAATGTACAATTTCCACAAGTGATTTTCCTGACCGTGGAAGTACGAACGTATACAAACGGTCGAAAAACTTTGGGTTATAGCTTATTTTTAAAGGATTAATCTGAGTATGGGACAATTTACAATTTGGGATATCTTTTGGGTACTGGGTATCGCCCAAGGGCTGTTTTTAACGATTACCTTGCCTACGGTGCACGAAAAGAACACCAAGGCCAATACCATTTTGGCCATACAATTGGGAATGGCCAGTCTTATGCTATTCGCTAAACTGGCAATTTATAAAGCGGAGACTTTCTGGGTTTTGCAGCGCACGATATTGATTGAACCCTTCATTTTTTTATATGGTCCTTTAGGCTACATCTATTTGCGGAGACTGTTGCACAAGGATAGTTCTGGATATCAATTGTCCTGGCCTCATTTTGTGTTGGCAGCACTCTATGCCGGATACTTGATCTACTTGAATATTTTGCCTACTTCAGTTTTTCAGCAACAGTACATGGAAGGTGTATATTGGATACCTTTTGCTATCGCTGAAACGCTCGCGCTTCTGCAAAACATCTTTTATTGGTTCAAATGCCGCGGACTTATCAATCGGTATACGTATGAAACCAAACAACAACTCTCCTTCAATCAAAGTACCATGGCCTTCATTAAAGTGATACACGGCGTGGTCTTAATGGTGTTGCTCTTTTGGGTGGCCAGTTTCATCTCGTCCTACTTTTTTAGGTTTTCTATACGTTGGGTGACCTATAATAGTGTCTGGATTGGCATTCCTATTTTGATTTACATCGTGGGCTATTATGCCTTGCGGCAACCAGAAATATTTCGATTGCGTTTGCCAGATGCCGACACTTCAAAAACCTCAAAAAACCGTTTGAACCAACAAGAAATTTCAATCTTGAAGAAGCGTCTTGAAACCATAATGCAGGAGGAGAAATTGTATTTGGAAAACGAACTTACCCTGGCCCAACTTGCCAAAAAAATAGAAACGACCACGAACAATCTTTCTTGGTTGCTTAACAACGTGTACCAAAGTAATTTTTATGATTTTGTGAATACCTATCGTTTGGAAGCCTTTTTGGATAAGGTGAAAAATAAGGAACACAAGCATCAAACCTTGCTATCGCTTTCCATGGAGGTAGGCTTCAATTCCAAATCAACTTTCAACAAAGCCTTCAAATCCATTTTCAAGGATACGCCCAGCGCCTACATTCGAAAAATCGAGGTGTAATCCGTGCAACTGTATACAAGACGTCGATTTGACTTCTTTTTTGGGATAATCTAGCGCTGAATTTAAAAGATATATCCTATGAAAAATTTCAGCCTTACACCAAACTTTACAAAACTCATTTGGTTTTTAATGGTAGTGCCGCTTCTGGGCTCATGCACCAAAGATTACATCGGCGATGTTGCCGATAAAGCAACTGTCGAAACCCTAGTAGCCGATTTTCCCGCGAACGATGGACTATCCCTTGACCGACGCGGAAACATTTTTGCCAGTAACTTTCAAAACTTCCAAGGAACCCAAATCATTAAGACCAATCCGAAGACGGGAGAATTTGAGGTGGCAGTAGATAGTCTTGCCGCACCCACGGGGAATGCCGTGGACCGACAAGGGA
>JBCBCH010000338.1:0-3604 GCA_038530835.1 Bacteroidota bacterium
TGCGGAGGTGTTTTACTTTTAAACTTGGGTCGGTCAAGGTCTCAAACTTATGATACTTCGCGAGTAGCGCGTCTACCGTATCCCAACCGACTCCCTCACGAAGGCCTCCAATTTTATCAAAACAGGCTTTGAGATATAGTTTGATAGGGCCTCTGATATGGTTTTTGTCCGCTATGCTTTCGTAAACCCACGCTCCATTTTTTTCAACATGGAGCAGGCCACCGCACATACCTAACAACCAATTGCTTTGAAAATGATTGCGCATTTTTTCAAAATAATGGGTAGGGAGGACAATGTCTGCGTCAAACTTACCAATGAGTTCGGTTTCTGAAGCTTTGGACAAACCATAATTGAATGCCGCAACGACCTTTTTGCCGGGAAGATGTTCGGATGAAGCCTCGTGTTGGTAAACTTTTATCCAAGAATGTTTTTCGGAAAAGGCTTGGGCGATAACAAAGGTTTTGTCGTTGGAACTATCATCAACAATAATAAGCTCTTCGGGAGGTTGGGATTGGTTTACAAAGCTACCCAAACACTGTTGTAAGTGCTTTTCTTCGTTGTGCGCCGGAATAATGATGCTAATTCGCATGTCCTAAAATTCCAAAAAATGAATTTGAAATCCCAAAATGGTTTAAGGTCTTTCTGCGTAAACAATGTAATAGCGCATGGTGAATCGGCGCAGCAATGGTCGAAATCCCATTTTTTTGGTCGGATTGGTCCACTTGGCCGAATCTTTTATCGTCCAACCCGATTTTTCCAACAACCAGTCAAATTGCCAATCCTCAAACTCGTGGTAATGACGGTCCCAGGGGTCCGTTTTACTGCGGTATGCTGTTGAAAACCATAGTCGCATGGGAATGCTAGCGACCAGTTTGTTTGCCTTGATTTCACGAAGAATGTTGAAAGGTGCCAACATGTGTTCGAAAATCTCAAAGGCTGTAATCACCATCGCATCAGATTTTTGTACGGAACCAAAATCAACATCCAAGTCTTCGCCGGAGGTGTTTTCTACGGAATATCCCTGCTCCCTCATAATGTTGGCGAAGGGGTTGTCCACACCTAAATCCAAAATAGATTCTTCAGGAGAAATGTGCTTTTGTAAAAATTCTAGGGTATGCTTGTACCGCTTATTGGGAAAGTTGTTTTCGTACATCCGCTAAAATTCCAAAAATGAAAGCATAAATCCTAAAATTTATGCAGACGCCTTCCTGAAAATCAAACGCGGTAGACAATAGCATTGATGTTCATTCCAGCACCAACACTTGCGAAGATGACAACATCGCCGGGTTGTACATCATGTGATGACATCTCACCTCTGCGCACAAGGTCGAACAAGGTTGGAATCGTGGCCACTGAACTATTCCCCAATTTATGGATGCTCATGGGCATGATGTTTTGAGGGACCGGTTTTTTATAGATGCGATAAAACCGATTGATAATGGCTTCATCCATTTTTTCATTGGCCTGATGAATGAAAATCTTTTTTACACTGTCTATGGAAACACCTGCCTGATCCAAACAGTCTGCCATCGCTTTAGGGACATGCGTACAGGCAAATTCATAAATCTTGCGACCGTGCATTTTTATATATCTAGAATCTGAGGTGCCCTCTGCATTGTAGGTTTTATCGAAAAATAGATAAAAGGCTTCTTGGTTGGAATAGGTAACCGAAGCATGGTTCAAGATATCACCAGAATCTGGATTGGCCTCTACTATTGCGGCTCCAGCCCCGTCCGAGAAAATCATGCTATCGCGATCGTGTTCGTCAATAATTCGGGATAAGGTCTCACCCCCAATAACCAAACATTTTTTGGCCATTCCACTTTTGATGAAAGCCTTGGCCTGAATAATGCCTTCAACCCATCCCGGACAACCAAAAATCATGTCATAAGCAACACAATATGGATTTTGGATATCGAGCAGGTGCTTGACACGTGTCGCCAAACTGGGCAAGGTATCCCCTTGGGTATGCCCTACGGAAAGGTCTCCGAAGTTATGTGCAAAAATGATGTAATCGAGTTCTTCTTTGTCAATACCTGCGTCAAGGATGGCACTTTCAGCGGCCAAATGACCTAGTTTGGAAGTGGTATAGTCGGGTTTTGCATATCGCCTTTCTGAAATTCCAGTAATGGCCTGAAATTTTTCGATTACCGTTTGGTTTTCTTGTGCAATGGCAACGCCATCATTTCCAAAAAACTCAGCTTCTAAAAAATCTTCATTCTTGGTAATTACCGAAGGAATGTAACTACCGGTTCCCGTGATTCCGATTCGCATTGTTAAGGTTTTGCTAAAAATACGTTAACAGTTGCATCGTTGTTATGCATGCATAATAATCGATACGACGTCCAAGGTCGTTTTGAATCGTTTTCAGCAGAAAAAAAGCTTCAATTCATTTTAAGAATTGAAGCTTAGCTCCTTTATTTACTAAGGTTCTTATGCTTCTGCGTACGCTTCAATGGGGGCACAAGTGCAGATTAAATTACGATCGCCAAAGGCCTCATCCGTTCGTCGTACTGTTGGCCAAAATTTATTTTCTGACACGAACGGTAATGGAAATGCTGCTTTTTGACGGCTATAGGGAAAAGACCATTCATCATGGGTGACCATGGTCAACGTATGCGGTGCATTTTTCAAGACGTTATCGGGGTCTTCCGCAGAAACTTCATCAATTTCAGCGCGAATGGCCAACATGGCTTCACAGAACTTATCCAACTCTGCAAGACCTTCGCTTTCCGTTGGTTCAATCATCATGGTACCTGCTACAGGGAAGGACACTGTAGGCGCGTGGAATCCATAGTCCATCAAGCGCTTTGCAATGTCGGTTACTTCAATCCCTTTTGCTTTGAACGGTCGACAATCAATAATCATCTCATGCGCGGCACGTCCTCGCTCACCCGTATAGAGCACATCGTATTTTCCTTTAAGGCGGTCTTTGATGTAATTGGCATTAAGAATGGCGATTTTGGTCGCCTCCGTAACACCAGTTCCACCTAACATTTTGATATAGCCATAGGAAATCAAACAAGCCAAGGCACTGCCCCAAGGCGCGGCTGAAATGGCCGTGATAGCATGGTTTCCACCGGTTTCAATCACCGGATTGGATGGTAAGAATGGCTTCAATTGTTCGGCTACGCAAATGGGCCCAACTCCTGGTCCACCACCCCCGTGAGGGATGGCAAACGTCTTGTGTAGGTTTAAGTGGCAAACATCTGCGCCAATGGTAGCAGGATTCGTTAGGCCGACTTGGGCGTTCATATTCGCCCCATCCATATAGACCTGTCCGCCATGCTCATGTATCAGTGAAGTAATTTCGCGGATGGATGACTCAAAAACTCCATGTGTAGAGGGGTAAGTCACCATCAAGGCAGCAAGATTGTTCGAATGGGCTTCAACCTTTTCTTTTAAATCTGAAACATCAATGTTTCCATGGGCATCCGTTCCCGTTACCACGACTTTCATCCCGGCCATAACTGCTGAAGCAGGATTGGTACCATGTGCAGATGAGGGAATGATGCAAATATTACGATGCGAATCTCCTCGCGAGTTGTGGTATGCTCTAATGGTCATCAAACCAGCATATTCGCCTTGCGCACCAGAATTAGGC
>JBCBCH010000339.1:0-3595 GCA_038530835.1 Bacteroidota bacterium
CAAAAAGTCATCGGACCTATTTTCACTAAAATTGACGACGTATACCGCCACGTTAAAATCAGCTTCATGCAGCATTCGCGCCAAGGCAATACCATCTCCACCATTATTGCCGACACCACAAAAAATCCGAAAAACATTGGGAGCCCCCTTAAGGCGTTGGTTAATCCAATCAAAAATACCATGGGCAGCACGCTCCATCAAAATATCGCTATCGATGCCCTCCTTTTCAATTGTGAAATTATCAGCTTGATGTATCTGTGCAGCAGTTAAAATTTTCATTTTCCAACAAAACCTTTACAAAACTGAGGATTACTTAAAAATTTCCGCGTCATTTGACGAAGCTCTCAAAAATACTACTTTTACCCTGTAAAAATCAGTGTCGCATCGACACGTCGAATTATGAAAGCGACTTTCACTTACTTCACTACTACCACAACCCCTTTGGGGTAAGCTATTCATTATTTCCGTCGATTCTTTATACACTGTATTTTTATTCTAAACCTAAAAATCCATGAAGGTTCTAAAATTTGGTGGCACTTCGGTCGCCAATTCCGAAAACATACGCAAGGTTAAAACCATACTAACGAATACGCCCAAATCCAAGCAGATTGTAGTTGTTTCTGCCTTTGGGGGAGTAACTGATATGCTTTTGTCCGCCAGTACTATGGCATCAAAGCGCGATGAAGGGTATGCGCAAACCCTAGACGCCATTGAACAACGGCATCTAGCAACTATCAAAGAATTGTTACCCGTAACGAAACAAAGTTCGGTGCTCAGTAAGGTAAAAAGCCAATTGAATGTTTTGGAAACCTTGCTAGAAGGTGCTTTTTTGATAGGAGAACTTACCCCTAGGCTGTCAGACCGAATTGTAGGTTACGGAGAATTGCTTTCCAGTTATATCATTTCTGAATTTTTAAAAGAAGAAGGCCTATCAGCCGTCTTTAAGGATAGTAGAGAACTCATCATAACAGATGCGTCTTTTGGTAATGCGCAAGTGGATTTTGAAAGCACTGAAAAAAAATGCCTTGAATACTTTTCCGAGCTGAACGCCGAAATCATAATCCTACCTGGTTTTATCGCAGCCAGCAAAACAGGCGATTATACCACTTTGGGAAGAGGTGGTTCTGATTTTACAGCGGCCATCGTTGCAGGTTGTATAGATGCTGAAAGTCTTGAAATTTGGACGGACGTTAGTGGTATGTACACGGCTAACCCAAAATGGGTAAAACAGGCAAAATACATTCCCAATATTAGTTATGAGGAAGCCATGGAACTTTCTCATTTTGGTGCTAAAGTCCTGTATCCCCCAACGATACAGCCTGTACTGCAAAAAAACATCCCTATTTGGATTAAGAATACATTCGCTCCTCAGGACCCCGGCACTCTGATATCGGAAAACCACAACGGAACCCAAAACTCCGTGCGAGGGATAAGTCACGTTGGAGACATTGCTCTTGTATCTCTGGAAGGCCCAGGAATGATAGGTATCCCAGGCATCTCAAAACGTTTTTTCGAAACCCTTTCGATGAACGAGGTCAGTGTGGTATTAATCACCCAAGCTTCATCTGAACATTCTATTTGTTTGGGTATTGCCGAAAAGGATATCGAAAAAGTAGTCGATGCGGTCAAGGAAACCTTTGCATATGAAATGGCTACCCACAAAATCAAAGCGCTTCAAATTGAAAGAGATTTGGCCATCGTCGCTTTGGTGGGCGATAATATGAAAAGTCATCAGGGTTTGAGCGGACAAATGTTCAGTACGTTGGGAAAAAACAATGTGAACATTCGCGCTATTGCCCAAGGCGCCTCGGAACGGAATATTTCAGCAGTTATTCAAAAGGAGGATGTAAAAAAAGCATTGAACACCTTGCACGAGGTATTTTTTGAGGAAAATGTGAAACAAGTCAACCTGTTTGTCATGGGCGTTGGCAACGTCGGCGGAAAGCTGCTGAAACAGCTGCATCAACAGAAAGGTTATCTAAAGGATGAGCTACAACTCAACATTCGCGTTATCGGGTTGAGCAACTCCAGAACCATGTATTTTGATGATGAAGGTATTGATTTGGATAACTGGGAAAGTTCATTAGCAGCGGGAGATAAAGCCAACTCTCAAGAGTTTCTGCAACGCATTTTGAGCTTGAACCTACGCAATAGTGTTTTTGTAGACAATACTGCTAGTGAAGCCATTTCGAAAACCTATGCTGATTTCTTAAGAAACAGCATTGCAATAGTCACCTGTAACAAAATTGCTTGTGCCTCTGAATACGATAACTACAAACATTTAAAAAGTTTGTCAAAGCAGTATCAAGTTCCCCTGCTCTTTGAAACCAATGTCGGGGCTGGATTGCCCATTATTGATACCCTTAAAAATTTGATTGCATCTGGAGATCGTATTCTGAAAATACAGGCAGTGTTGTCCGGTAGTCTGAATTTCGTTTTCAACACCTTCAATACCAACACGACCTTTCATGATGTGGTAAAACAAGCCCAAGAAGAAGGCTACACCGAACCTGACCCAACAATTGATTTAAGTGGTATTGATGTAATGCGAAAAATTCTGATTTTGGTTCGGGAAAGTGGTCTACAATTGGATTTGGAAGACATTGAGAATGCGTCTTTTCTTCCAGATGAAAGTCTACAAACAGAATCTACTGATGCCTTTTTTGAGACCTTAAAGACGCACGAACCCCACTTTCAACAACTCTTCAAAGCAGCTTCCGACCAAAATTCTCGATTGAAGTATGTGGCACAATTTGATGAAGGCAAGGCAAGTGTAGGTCTTCAACATATTCCTGAAGGGCATGTTTTTTACAATTTGGAAGGCAGCGATAATATTGTGCTATTTTATACAGAACGCTATCCCAAACAACCCTTGATCATAAAAGGGGCTGGTGCAGGGGCTGATGTAACGGCATCTGGTATTTTTGCGGATATTATTCGAATCGGAAACTTTTAATATGGAAAGCATTAAAGTTTTTTGTCCCGCAACCATCGCGAATATTTCTTGCGGATTCGATGTACTCGGCGCAGCTTTGGATACCGTTGGCGATGAAATGATTGTTACGAAAACTGCCGAAAAAGGAATTCGCATCACCAAAATCGTAGGACAAGACCTCCCCCTGGAAACAGACAAAAATGTCGCCGGCGTGGCTGGATTGGCCCTCCTGGCGCAGGCAAAGCACGATGGAGGTTTTGATATCGAAATCCATAAAAACATAAAACCTGGAAGTGGAATCGGGAGCAGCGCAGCCAGTTCAGCGGGTGCAGTTTGGGCTATGAACGAACTATTGGGAAAACCCTTTACTCCTTCCGAATTGGTGGGTTTTGCCATGCAGGGCGAAAAAGTCGCTAGCCAGGTGGCTCACGCCGACAATGTAGCTCCTGCCCTATTTGGTGGATTCACTCTGGTGAGAAGCTACAAGCCCTTGGATATTGTCCCATTGCCTACACCAGAGGAGCTTTATGCCACTGTGATTCATCCACAAATTGAAGTGAAAACTTCCGATTCAAGAAATATTCTCAAAACCAAAATCACTTTAAAAGACGGTATTCAGCAATGGGGCAATCTTGGGGGCTTGGTCGCCGGTTTGTTTCG
>JBCBCH010000340.1:0-3576 GCA_038530835.1 Bacteroidota bacterium
TGGCGATGTGACACAAACCCCTCCCATGTTTTCAGCCCTTAAAAAGGATGGAAAGCGATTATATGAGCTGGCTCGCGAAGGAAAGTCAGTGGAGGTGAAATCACGAAACATACATATTGAGACCTTCGAAATAACCGGTGTTCAAATGCCAAATGTGCATTTTAAAGTGGTTTGTAGCAAAGGCACGTATATTCGTACCTTGGCCGATGATTTTGGCAAGGCGCTTAATTCTGGCGGGCATTTATCCGCTTTGCGAAGAACTGGAATAGGCGATTTTAACGTAAATAACGCAGTAACGCCTGAGGTTTTTCAGCAAGAGCTTGTAAAATTGGGTTAAAATGCGCCGAAAAATAGGCTTGGGTATTGTTATTGAAATAAAATAATTTGGAGAAATCGAGGTTATTATAGCACCATGAATCTTAACCGTCAACAACTTTCATTGCTGATTACAGTGTTTTCATTGAGCATTGTGGTCCTGCTGTTGTACAACATCCATTTAGGTGGTCAGCAGGAGGAGGAGTACGTGATTGAAATGAGTTTGGCAGACGAGGACATAGAAGAGCTTTTGGAGGAAGAGGAAAAACGATTGGAAGAATTGGCCAACAACGACCCCATCAAAAGCCACATGGCGTTTAATGAAACTGCAAAACCTACAGTAGGCAATCCTGAACCGCTCAAGACACTTGAAGAACTTATGGAGGAACGGGCGCTTTCCAGCGAAACCGGTGAATTTTCTACTTCTGATGGTGAATTTGCGGAGAATCTAAAAAAATTGGCGGAGGAGCGCGATAAAAAGAAGCAGCAGCTGAGTGAGCGCGAAGAACAAAAAGAAACCTTCACCAACAACTTGAAGGATAAACGTACTTCCATTTCCTATTCTTTGGTGGATAGAAATGCGTATTCCTTACCGCCACCGATTTACACTTGTATTGAAGGTGGGAAAGTGGTCATTAACATAAAAGTAGGTCGGGATGGTTACGTGACTGAAGCTACCTTCAACGAAACCAGCTCAGGAACCAATAACTATTGCCTTATTGATAATGCAATAACCTACGCGTTGAAAGCCCGTTTCAATCCAGGTTCCAAAGCTTCACAAATAGGGACTATTACCTATTTATTTCAACCCAAGTAGCGCTACGATATCAGAGAAGATATCTTGTCCTTTGTCTTTGTTGTACCAAACTTGAAGGTCCTGTTTGAATTCAGGTGTGAGTTTGCCATGTTCTTTTTTGAATGCTTCCACCATGGCTGTAGCTTTGGTAGAGCGTGGCCCCCAATCACCAACGACCTTATCATTTTGAAGGACTATCAGTTTGGGAATTGAACGACTCGCATTGGTAAGAAACAAATCCATCAGTTCAGGGTTCTCATCCCGAAGCACAATTTTCAATGAGATATTTCCGCTGGTCTCTGCAATTTTGTTCAGAACGGGCAAACTGGGAGAGGCATCCCCGCACCAACTTTCGGTCAATACCAAAAATGTGGTTTCCTCCCTGTAGTTTTGAATATCAGACAAAGTTTTTTCATCAAACTTCAAAGTTTTGTCCCAGCGTGACATACGTTTATCGTTCAAGAAAGTGTATTGAATCAAAGATTCTGTTTGTTCAGGACCAGTGGTTTCGCCTTTCACCGCCAACTCATGTACTAGTTCACGATACGTCTTGTAATCCATGGCACGTTGTATGCTCTGATGGATGACATCCAAAACCTGTTCTTCTTTTGTCATTACATTCATTTCCCAATGATTAAGTCAAAAATACGCTTTGAAACACGGTTCAAAACTGATTTTAATCATTGGTAGGATAAAGTGCAAAAACCTTACCTCAAAGGGTAGGCACAAAAAAAAGCCCATCCATGATGGATGGGCCTGTATCGCATTTAAAAGTTTTAATCCAACAACTCGAAAAGTACGAACTGATTCAATTGTGGCCCAAAAGCACTGAAGTTATTGTCGGCTACAAGCACAACAGACTTGTTTCCATTGGCAAAATCAGGACCAAAGGCAATTCCTTCAATATTGTCTACTACACCATCGGTAAGTTGATCACGAATATCTTCAAAATCAAAAAGCAAGGTTTTGGTAGCAGGAGTATAATCCGCTCCAGCAAGGGCATCGATGCCACTCACATCGGTTGCTTCGGAGATGTCCACATCGTAGATTTTCACGTTGTTCCCTCCATCGGAATACCCTGTAGAGAAAGAACGTTCCAAAAATAAAAACTTGTAATCATCGTACTGCAGCAGTTCAACCACTCCGTTCAATTCAAAAGTAGAACCGTTGGCAGCAGGTCGAACCACAGGGTCCAATTCATACGCAAACTCTTTACCAAATGTATTGGAAGCCGCGTCGATATATGCTATACGAACAGGAGAATCCGTGTCTTGTGTAGTGGGTGCAGGCCCATCTTGTCGCAAGGGCAATTCCATGGTGACCCAATAGCCGGAAGCATCGTAGCTTAAACTTATTCCTTCAAAGGTTCCGTTTTGACGAGGTCCTCTGGTTTCATCCTCAGAAACCGCATAACGGGATGGAAGACTTGCTTCTTCCAAATACATTCCGCCGAAAGTAGCGGTGCGAACGAAAGGGTCCACACCATTATTGATGTTCCCTTCGCTGGTCCAGACCACCTTTCCATTGGCGAAACGAATCGCTTCAGGATCTACTGTTCCGGGAGCAAAAGCTTGTCCATTGTTATCTTGCAACGTAACAAGCTTGGTCAGGTCTACTCCAGAAAAACCATTTTCATCGTATTGGATACTAGCTTTGTAAAAACGGGCATCATTGGGGTCATCTGCAATCAAATACCAAATACCTTCGGCATAATCGATAGACGAAAGTCCTCCTACCAAGGTACCTTGGTACATTGTCCCATCGGGAATAACGTACTCATCGATATATTTCAATTCTTTTTTATTGATTCCGCCAATTACATCATCAACAAGGTCACAGGAAGCTAGGGTGAACAGCAAGGAAGCTGCCAACACCTTAAGCGTAGTTTTTTTCATTTTCTTGGTGTTTTTAGGATTACCTAAAGGTTGGTATTTGAGAAAGGGAACGGCTTAACTGAGTATTATCTCTCCTTTAAAAAACCGTGAAAATGTAGCCCTTGGAAAGGGTGGGTTAATGTTTAAGCAATCTTTTCTTTACCATTCCACCGCGGGTGTCATTTATGCTGTTCATCACAACAAAAGCATTGGGGTCAATATGGTCGATTTCCAGGTGTAGTTTTCTAATTTCAAGACGGGTAATTACAGTGTAGATTACCTCGTACTCTTGTTGTTTCCCATTCTTGCCATATCCCCCTCTGGCCGGATAAATCGTTAGGCCTCTTCCCATCTTCTCAATCACCATTTTTCGAATGTCTTCGCTTTTTTGTGATATGATCGTCACCCCAGTGTATTCCTCAATACCTTCCACAACAAAATCCAAGGTTTTGGAAGCTGCCAAATACGTGAGCATGGAATAGAGCGCAGCTTCAATGGACAGCAAATAGGCGGCTGCCAAAACCTTGGATTTTGTTGTGGAAGGTATTGAGGAATACACTGGGGTGACGATCATATCACAAAAAAGCGAAG
>JBCBCH010000341.1:0-3566 GCA_038530835.1 Bacteroidota bacterium
CCCAGTTACGCTCCGTTCGGACCGTAACTGGGTCTTTTTTGGTATAGTAAAGGGTCTTGTTGTCATCGGCCCATACCGAAGTTCCAGTGGTATTTTCAATTTTATCGGGGTACACTTCCCCGGTCTTCAAATTTTTGATTTGAATGTGATATTGTCTGCGAGAAATGGTATCTACCCCGAAGGAAGCCAAAGTATTGTCTGGGCTAATTGATATTCCTCTTAAGTTGAAAAACTCATGGTCTTTTGCGAGCACGTTGCAATCGAACAGAATTTGTTCTGTGTTGTCCAAGGTTTCTTCATGACGACTAAAAATGGGATACTCTTTGTTCGTCTCGTATCGGGTTACGTACCAATACCCATTCAGTTTATAAGGTACAGAACTATCGTCTTCTTTGATTCTCCCCTTCATTTCCTCAAACAAGGCCTTTTGAAAGTTATTAGTGTGGGCCGTCTTTTTTTCGTAGTACTCATTTTCTGCGGACAAATAATCCAGAACCGCTTGGTCCGTGCGGTCGTTCATCCAATAATAGTTGTCCACACGGGTATCGTTATGCAGTGTAAGTTCTTTTGCAATTTTTTTGGCAACCGGGGGTTGGTTCTCTTCCATGGACTGGGTTTTCTCTTTTTTACAAGCGAGCACAAAAGTAAGGCAGGCCGCCATAAAAAGGGTTGGTTTTCGATAGCGAATCATAGGTGTTTTGATTTTGACCAATTTACTACATTTGATGTCAGAAAAACAAAAGGAAAAAACAATGTTTGGAGATTTAATGGGCATGATGGGCAAACTGAAGGAAACCCAAGAGAAAATGAAGCAGGCTAAAGCGCGGCTGGAGCATATTCTTGTCGATGAAGCCTCACAAGATGGACGCATTAAAGTAACCCTTACCGCAAACCGCGAAATCAAATCTATTCAAATCGATGATAGTTTGCTTCAAGACAAGGAAGAACTTGAAGATTTTCTAGTGATGACCTTAAATAAGGCCATTGCCAAAGCGGATAAAATACAGGAAGCCGAACTGACCAGTGTAGCCAAAGACGGTATGCCCAACATTCCTGGGATGGATAGTTTCTTCAAATAACTACCCAAATAATTTTACGAGTTGCTCTAGGAGATACTGATGCATCTCATCCGAGTAATCAAGGTGAGTGACCATACGTAGTTTCCCTTGCCCCATTCCGATGAGGGAAATTTCTTTTTCAGATAATCTATTGAGAAAAACCGTTTCGGAAATTTGGTTCTCATCCAATTCAAAAATGAGAATATTGGTTTCTTGTGGTTCCACTTTTTTAACCACGGACAAATTGGCCAATGTGTTTCCCAATTCTTTTGCTTTTTCATGGTCCTCACTGAGTCGCGCAACATGATTTTCCAAGGCATAGATACCTGCTGCCGCCAAATAGCCAGATTGTCGCATCCCACCACCTAAAACTTTGCGAACACGAAGGGCTTTGTCGATGGTTTCTTGACTTCCTACGAGCACTGAACCCACGGGACACCCAAGCCCTTTGCTCAAACAAACACTGATTGAATCAAACAACTTTCCATACGATTTGGGGTCTTCTTTTTTGGCCACCAAAGCATTCCATAAGCGTGCACCATCCAAGTGATATTTGAGACCATGGTTCTCACATACGTTTCGGATGGCTTTCAATTCTTCAAAATCCCAACAAGCACCACCTCCTTTGTTTGTAGTGTTTTCAATGCAAACCAAAGTGGTTAAAGGGCTGTGGTAAAAATCCGGAGGATTAATGGCACTTTCTACTTGCGCAGCGGTCATCATTCCGCGATGGCCATCTACCAACTTGCAGGAAACCCCACTATTGAAACTCACCCCTCCCCCTTCATAGTTGTACACATGGGCATATTTATCACAAATCAATTGCTCTCCAGGCTGGGTGTGCACCTTAATGGCGCTCTGATTCGTCATGGTGCCACTGGGAAAAAACAATGAGGCTTCCATGCCGAAGTAATCCGCTACCTTTTCTTCCAGTGCAATCACCGAGGGGTCATTTTTAAAGACATCATCCCCAACGGTGGCGTTCATCATCGCGTCCAACATGCCCTGGGTAGGGCGTGTGACGGTATCACTTATCAAATTTACCTTCATAAAAACGGTTTAGTGCATACAAGCCATTCCAATGGGAGAACCGTCGGGAATTTTCGGAGCAGGAATTACTTCAAATGCCGATGGAGCTTTCAAGAACGCATCAATTCGGCGCACCATTTCTTGGGAAACGGGAGTTTTATCCTTGGTCAGCAGTTTTGATTTGACATCCTTTAAGCCAGAAAAAGCAATCCCGTTTACTTGCGGATGTACTTCCTTATGTGCAGCAAGATTCATCATGTGGTACAACACTCTGAAGTTGATGGTATTCTGTACGTTGGAAATATAGCCATCCTTATGGCTTTTGAATAGGGTCTGGTCCGCTAAGGTGTCCAACAAATCCCCAAGTCCAAGTTGGTCTGAATTCAAGTTTTTTTGATGCATTAATCGTGAAGCCCTCTGAGGGTGCAATAAGGCACCCAAACTCATATCTGCAGCAGTCTCTGCTGCGCCTAGCGGGTCGAACGCAGTTCCTGTTCTTCCCTTGAAGGATTCGCGGCTTCTTCCGTAACCAATCGCTCTAGGAGGAAACAAGGTCAATTTATCCTCGGGAATAGCCACTTCAGAAGCATCCAAGGTTTTTAAGAATGAGGTCAAAGCCTTGCGTTGCACATCTGCTGGAACTAATTTTACCACTCTTTGCGCTCCTCCTTTAACAGCATAGTTGTAATCCAAACCGGCAATCCATTTGCTAGTCGCTTCGGTTTGGTAGCGATGGAAGAAAAACAGGGGTACAAACACATCTTCCAACTTGGAATAAGGCTCTCCTGAGCGAATATTGTCCATTGAAAAGTTTTTAATGGCCGTTTTCCTGATTTCGAGCATGTTTTCCAGTTCGGTGCCAGCCTCTGCTCCATTGTCCCATAAATGACCATAAGCGTGTGCGCCACCCAAGGGTCTTGAATCTTGGTCCGAAATGTAGCGTAATCCTTCGCCAAAAGCTTTGTCCAAAATCGCACTCAACTGTTCAGTTTCATCAGAGCCGTCCTCAAATTGCGCATAGGAATAGGCCACGGTAACCTTGTCCCAATCCCCAATTCCGGTGTCATAAGCATTGCTCAAATCCAAAACCCCGTCTTTCATGGCCATCTGTGGGTGCGGATAGTCCATCACGGAGGCACGATTATTTGTACTCGCGGCAAAGTTGTGGGCAAATCCAAGGGTATGCCCAATTTCATGTGCAGACAACTGCCGAATGCGGGCTAAAGCCATGTCCAGCATGGGTTTGTTGTTTTGGTCATCTTCAGCAAACGGGCGGTTCATCAGGGCTTGGGCAATCATGAAATCCTGCCGGATTCGCAAACTTCCCAAACTCACATGCCCTTTGATGATTTCACCCGTTCGCGGGTCGGAGACGCTATTTCCATAACTCCAACCTCTTGTGGAACGATGTACCCATTGTATTACGTTGTAGCGAACATCCAAGGGGTCAGCATCATCTGGTAGAATCTTTACTTGAAA
>JBCBCH010000342.1:0-3562 GCA_038530835.1 Bacteroidota bacterium
CTTTTGAATAGCGGTTACTTGCCAACGGTAAGTGCCACGGGCGGTATCAACTATTCAGACGAAACCCAAAGCGTTCTTTTTCTGGACGAAACCTCTACCTCGGTTGATGGTGCCATTACGGAATCTTACAATGCTTCGGTAACAGCGGAATATGTCATTTTTGATGGTTTGGTGCGTCGATTTACCCAAAAGTCCAATGAACAAAACCTTAATCTCCAAGAGACCAAAGAGAAGCAACAAATTGAAAACACGGTGATTTCGGTCTACGAATCCTTTTTCAATGCAGCCTATCAAAAGCATTTGTTGGACAATCTTCAACTCAATCTTGAAAATTCAAAAGATAGATTGGACCGGTCCCAACGGAAACTCAAGTACGGGCAAGGCACCAAACTTGAAGAATTGAATGCACAGGTCGATTTGAATAATGATAGCATTGCTTTAGTAGACGCAAAACGAAATCTAAACAACCTGAAACGGAATCTCAATGTGCAGTTGGGAAGGGAAGTGGTCACGGATTTTGCCATCGATACGTTGGTGGTCTTTAGGCCTGCCTTGCAAAAAGACACAATGGTTGAAAAAGCAAGTCAGAATAATATCCAGGTACGGCTGGCAAAGGAAGATGTGTTGCTAAGCGAATTGGACATCAAAGTGAACAAAGCACAGTTTCTTCCAAAAATTAGCGGTACAGCTTCTTATCGTTGGAACGAAAGCAAAAACCCGCCTACCTCTTTTGCATTGGAAAACGAAGCCTACGGGGTCAACTTGGGGTTAAGTTTACGATGGAATTTGTTTGATGGGGGCAGCGCCACTCGGGTGAAAACTGCCAAAGTCCAGAAGCTGAATCGTGAAATTGAGCTTACCCGAGCAAAAGAACAAGTCATGGCAGATGTGCTGAATGCTTATGAAAACTATGACATCGCATGGTTTACATTGCGAACCGAACAAAAAAACGTGACAACTAACGAATTGAATTTTAACCGGTCAGAGCGTCAATATGGACTGGGGCAAATTACAGCGATTGAATTCCGTCAAGCACAAATCAACTTACTGAATGCCAGAAACAGTTTTGCTCGCTCTAAATACGATTTAAAAATTGCCGAACTGAACCTTTTGCAATTGGGAGGGATGCTCTTAGAGTAAAAAGAAAGGACAGTGGAGATTATTTAGTGCTAATTCAAATAATACTTCTCGAAAAACAAAACCTAGTAGGGCCATAATTTTTTGAAGCAAAACTCCTTACTGTCCTTTAAAACCATTAGTATGAAAAAAATACTACTAAAACGCTAGTGTATTATGCTCAAAAGTAGCGCGGACGGATAAAGATTTTTGAGTGGAGTTGACAAACAGGTCTTTTCAATTCACGGATGGCATGATTCATTTCACGCAAGTTAATTTTCCATTACTTCTTGTAGGCAATTTTGCCTGCCTCATGGTATTTTCATTCCTTTCCAAACTAAAACCAATTACATGACCATTTTTGTGGATATGGACGAAGTCCTGGCCAACACCTATCAAGCGCATATTGATTTATACAACGAAGAACACAATGGTAATTTGACTGCTTCGGACTGTTTCGGAAGGGAAGTATGGCAATGCGTCCCTGAAGCGTATCAAAACGAGGTGAAAAAACACGCCTATCGCATAGGTTTTTTCGAGGACTTGGAAGTGATTCCCGGAAGTCAAAAGGTTTTGGAGGAATTGTCCGAAAAACACAGAATCTACATTGCCTCTGCAGCCATGCAATTTCCAAATTCCTTAAAGGAAAAGTCGGACTGGCTGGATGAGCATTTTCCATTTATACCTTGGCAGAATCGCATTTTATGCGGTCATAAACATATTTTAAGAGGTGATGTTTTGATAGATGATAGGGCCTACAACCTTAAAAATTTTGAAGGAAGACCCATACTTTTCAGTTCGCCGCACAACTTGGAACAAGAAGATTTGGAGCGAGCGGATTCTTGGGAAGACATCGCGACAAAACTTTTGTAACTTGGAATATGTTTTTGCCGACCCCTAAAAATCTTATCTGGAGTTTAGTATTGCTTTTTCAGATGACAGCTTGTTCTTCGCAATCGAAGCTTATTTCAGATAGCATGCTTGCTGTCACTGAAGAGAAGCTAGACTACTTTCTGTATTATCCGGAAGGCTATGAAGACAACAGCGATGAAACTTTTGGTCTGTTGTTGTTCTTGCACGGAGGAGGCGAAGCTGGAGGCGGTTTAGATGATTTGGCGAAAAATGGTCCACCTAAGATGTTGGTAGATGGCACGCAATTTCCATTTTTGGTGTTGGTACCGCAAAATCCCCATAAAAGAATGTGGTGGAATACGCATGCGGTGATGGAGTTGTTGGATAGGGTAGTTGCTGAAAACAAGGTGGATGAGAATCGAATTTACTTGAGTGGTTTGAGCAGGGGAGGTGGCGCTGCATGGGAACTGGTTACGCAATACCCGAAAAAATTTGCCGCCTTGGCTGTGGTTTGCGGAATGACCCCCTTACCATATGCGCATTGGGTGGACAAAAAACTACCTATTTGGGTCTTCCATGGCGCAAAAGATGAAATAATTCCTGTATCTGAATCCGATGAGATGGTCAAAACGCTTCGGGATTCAGGATATTCCGTAAAATATACACGTTATGATAATTTGGGACACAATGTTTGGGACAAGGCCTATCAAAATCCAGAGCTTTATGATTGGCTTGCTGCGCAAAGTCGTTAGTTTGCTTTTTTTGTCCTTTTTGTGTCTCGTAAGTTGCAAAAAGGTTGACAACAAGGTAGACGCATCGCCAAAAGAGCTTGTCGAGGTACTTGCTGATTCCACTGTAATTGATTCTGTGGAGGTAGAAGCCACACCAATTCCTTTAAAGGAATTTGGAGATACCGCCGATACCACATTTGTGCGATTGGCAGATTATAGCCATGACTTTGTGTATGACATGCGTTATGCAACCACGAATAATTTTCTAAAAGAAAAGGTCTACGATTGTGCGGAATGTTATGTTAGAACCAAAACCGCAAAAGCTTTAATAGCAGTTAACCAAGAATTCATGAAACAGGGGGTACGCATCAAATTTTTTGATTGCTATCGCCCCAACTCCGTTCAACATAAAATGTGGAAGATTTTACCCAACCCACAATATGTAGCCAATCCCGTAAAAGGGTCCATACACAACAAAGGAGGTGCCATAGATATCACCTTAGTCGATAGTACTGGGGTAGAGCTTGATATGGGCACGGAATTTGATTTTTTTGGAAAAGAGGCCCATCATGATTTCACGGATTTGCCCGAGACGGTCTTGGCGAATCGTAAACTACTCAAGGAAACCATGGAGGCAAACGGCTTCTGGGGTATACGGACGGAATGGTGGCACTATAATCTGGCTGGTGCCTCTAAGAACGCAATAGCGGATTTCACATGGGATTGTCCAGTAGAATCGGAATAAAGAATTAGATTCGCTCGCAGACGAGCATGGTCAATTCCTCATTTATGGTTTTGCTGAAGAAGAGATAGGTTTCTCCGCCATCCAAAATTCCCAAACGATTTCGAATTTGGGCCACCGT
>JBCBCH010000343.1:0-3557 GCA_038530835.1 Bacteroidota bacterium
TATGACCAATGTAATCCGTACTCGAAAAACTGACTGCCAAGAAATCCATGGTGGTATCTTGTCCTAGGGACTCTTTTGCCAAGGCTTCAAGTGCAAAATCCATGGTAATGCTATTCCCGTAAGCAGTATACTTCAAAATCTCAAAATCTTTTTCCTTGCTCAACATATTAGGCGTCGCATGCGGAAAAACTGGGGCTTCTTCATCCATAAAGGGTGTTTCATATGGACTCTTATCGGGGCCGCTTTCCGTATACTCTGAAATATCTTTTAAGGTCTCCCAAGGTTTCTTGTACTTCTTGATGGCATCAGAAGCATTGAAGTCCTGCACCCATTGTGGGAGTTCGGTCATGTAATACGAGCTGCTTATCCATTTTCCAACAGCATTCCCCTCGTACCAATAGGCCGCATTGGCCATATGACCTCCTGGTAAAACCGCCCCACGGTCTTTTAAGGCCACGGCGATAACCTTTCCACGTTTTTGCGTATGCAAACGAATTTGGTCCGTGATGGTGGTGGACAACATGCGATGTGGTGACATTGCGCCTGCTTTTGAATCCGTACCTACGGATTGATAGCTGTCGTCCCCAGCGCAGTATACTTCCTCATCATTTACTTTATCATACCAATTGTTGCCAATAATGCCGTGTGTTCCTGGAGTGGTTCCCGTATACACGGAAGCATGCCCGGGGCCCGTACTCGTAGGAGCATAATTGAAATGATGGTTTTTACAATTGAAACCCTCTCGAATCAAACGCTTGAATCCGTCATTTCCATAATGGTCCCAAAATCGGGTTAGATAGTCATAGCGCATTTGGTCCACGATAATGCCGACAACCAATTTGGGTTCGGAAGCAATTTCCAAAGGTGGGATAGCCTCTACTTTATTCTTCTTTTTGCGTTGAGCGAAAACGTTCAATCCTAGACAAAGAAACAATCCACAAAAAAAATACTTGCTGCTACTCATTCGGTGCGAGTTGAATTAAATCCTTTCAATATTACTTCGTTAAAATTTAATTGAAGGTCAAATGCGCAGCAATATTCTTATTTTTATCCACCGAAGCCGATTATTAGTGCATGAATTATCTGGAAGCGATAGGTAAATACTTCATCATGGTTTGGGAAGTATTTAAAAAACCAACCAAATGGCCCATAATGAGGTCCTTGATTCTCAAGGAAATAGATGAGTTGATTTTCGGTTCTTTGGGTATCATCATTTTCATTTCCTTTTTTATTGGAGGGGTAGTTACCATACAAACGGCTTTAAACCTCAACAATCCTTTAATTCCCAAAAGCCTGATAGGCTTCGCTACACGGCAGTCGGTGATATTGGAATTTGCGCCAACCTTCACCTCAATTATCATGGCGGGAAAAGTGGGTTCATACATCACTTCAAGTATCGGAACCATGAAGGTAACGGAACAAATTGATGCCCTTGAAGTCATGGGGGTTAATTCCCTAAATTACCTAGTGTTTCCCAAAATCATTGCCATGCTGATGTATCCTTTTGCGGTGGCTATTGCCATGTATGTTGGCATTTTAGGCGGATGGATTGCTGGCGCCTTTGGCGGATATGCCCCCGCAGGAGAGTTTATTAAAGGGCTGCAGTTGGATTTCATCCCTTTCCATGTGACTTATTCCTTTATCAAGACCTTGGTGTTTGCCTTTGTTATTGCCACGGTTCCTTCGTTTCACGGATTTTATATGAAAGGTGGGGCCTTGGAAGTGGGTAAAGCCAGTACCACCTCATTTGTTTGGACCAGTGTGGTCATCATTATCTTGAATTATATACTCACCCAATTGCTCTTAGGCTGATGATTGAAGTAGAAAACGTACATAAGTCTTTTGGAGACGCCCATATTTTAAAGGGGATTTCCACTTCTTTTGAACAAGGAAAGACCAACCTCATTATTGGGCAAAGTGGTTCTGGAAAAACCGTATTTCTAAAATGCCTTTTGGGTTTGTTCCAACCCGAAGAGGGGAATATTGTGTACAACGGTCAGAAGTATTCTGAATTAAAGTTGGATGAACAACGGAATTTACGTCAAGAAATGGGTATGGTTTTTCAGGGTAGTGCCCTGTTCGATTCCATGACGGTTGAAGGTAATGTTAAGTTTCCCTTGGAAATGTTTACGAAACAGAGCAAGAGCGAAATGAATGACCGCGTGGATTTTGTTCTGAAACGGGTCAATCTAGCCGATGCGCATGAAAAATATCCTTCTGAGATTTCTGGGGGGATGCAAAAAAGGGTAGCGATAGCAAGGGCCATCGTGATGAACCCCAAATATTTGTTTTGTGATGAACCCAATTCCGGACTTGACCCCAAAACGGCCATCTTGATTGATAACTTGATTCAAGAAATTACTAGGGAATACAACATTACTACAATTATCAACACCCATGATATGAATTCGGTAATGGAAATTGGCGAGAAGATTATCTTCTTGAAAAACGGATTCAAAGAGTGGGAAGGTACCAACAAAGAAATTTTCAAAACCGACAACGAAGCAGTCACCAACTTTGTGTATTCGTCAGAGCTTTTCAAAAAGGTGCGTCAGATGTACCTCGAAGAACGGAACTAGGTTGTAGACAAATAAAAATTCCTTAACGCGCTTCACGAACTTGCAGCGTAGAATCTTTAAGGCGAAGCTTTAGCCACTTCTCTATTTTCTCCGTATCTGCCTTCTTATCCTTTCTACGGGTTTCTTTTTTCCAATGGACCTCCATAATAGGAATGGTATCCATTTTTTTGAAGTTGGTACTTACCTGATAGGCAAAGCCGATGCGTTCCACATTTTTATAATTCGCTTTGATTTCGGCTCCAATGGCATCTACGGGAATCTGTTTACTTGCATTTTTCGAAAGCTCTGCTATGGTTTGCTCCAACAACTTAATTTGCTGGTCCTTGTTCAGTAAATCCGCCTTATTGCGCTCGTACAATTCATTTACGTAGTTGAACTTTTCTTGGGAGTCGTCGCGTCCACCTTGCAGCACCCTAAATTCCGCATTTACCAAACGTGAATACTTGTTTTTTTGACCCCTCCAAGTATTGATGACATTATCGGGAATCAATTCATCCCCCATGCTAACCAACTCTATCAAAGGTTCTTTGCCCTCCCTAAATTCAATTTTGGTCAAATTGTCTACATAACGGCCGGCCCCGTCAAACTGATACACCTCAATGGTTTCTTTTAAGAACAACTGCGCTTGTTTCTTGAAAAGTGATTCTTGAAAAACACTGTAAAACGTAATTCCAGCAGGAATCATTACGGCAATGCCAATTACGGACGCCACACGGGCGATAAACCTTCTCCGTCTTGAATTGGCGTAGCGTACCATGGGAAAGCGAAGAAATTTCACCACCAAAAAGGTGGCCAAACCAATGAATATGGTGTTTATAGTGAAGAGGTACATGGCTCCCCAAGCATACTCAAATTTGTTAATGGCCAATCCGAAACCTACGGTACACAAAGGCGGCATCAGTGCTGTGGCAATGGCAACCCCGAAAATCACACTGGCAATGGTTCCCTTTTTTGCTCGAGCGATAACCAAGGCCAATC
>JBCBCH010000344.1:0-3554 GCA_038530835.1 Bacteroidota bacterium
TAGTCTGTGTTATCTCCGAGTAAAAACTTAGGTAATTGCATGTACAAGGGAAAATTTAGTGGTGCGTTCGGACAAAACTTCCACAAAATCATAATAGATTTTAGGCTTCTACGGGATGCACCTGTCGAATTCTTTTTTTGGTTAAATAGTTGAATCGAAGGTACAACATTATCGCCGAAGCGGTTAGTCCAATCAACAATCCCATCCATATCCCAGAACTCTTCATTGGAGTGAAAAGACCAAAATAATAGCTTACTGGGAAGCCAATTACCCAATAGGCAATAAAGGTGATAAAGGTGGGGATTTTCACATCTTGAAGTCCTCGAAGTGCTCCCAAAACCACCACCTGAATCCCATCAGAAATTTGAAAGAAGGCCGCAATCAACAATAATTTTGCTGCGATTGCGATTACTTCCACGTTGTCCGCTTGGTTCAAAGGGTCATCAACATCGAGGTACACCGTAGGTAGCCAAAACCTACCCAATAAAAAGAGGGCCGCAAAGATTATCTCCAAAATTAGCGTCAACAGGAAAATAGATTCTCCTATCCGTTTTAAGGCTTTGAAATCCCCTTTACCTTTTTGGTTTCCTACACGGACCATAGCGGCAACGCCCAAGCCCATACCCACCATGAAGGTCATGCTGCTCAAGTTCAAGGCAATTTGATTAGCGGCCTGCGCATTTTTTCCTAAAACACCACTAAGCCATATCGCTGCGGTAAAAATGGCCACCTCAAAAAACATTTGAAGCGCAGATGGAAAACCCAATCCAATGATTTTTTGAAACACCTTGTTCTCTAAAATCCTGAGATTGAATCCAGTGACATAGAACTCGAAACGCTTCTTGCGTTTAAGCAAAAACCAAATAAACCCTACCATGATAAAGCGGGACAAGAGCGTACCGATCGCCGCGCCGACAATCCCCATTTTTGGAAAACCGAACGAACCAAAAATGAGCAGATAATTCACTACAATATTGACCACATTCGCCAAAATCGTAGCGTACATGGGATACCTGGTTTGAGAAAGTCCTTCTGAAAATTGCTTGAACGCCTGGAACATAATCAAAGGGACCAAGGAAAAAGCGACCAATTCCAAATACGGTATGGCCAGAACCACAACTTCTTTGGGCTGGTCCATATGGTACATCAGCGGCTTGCATAAAAGAATAATTGCAAATAGTGATAGTCCGAGCAAGGTGCAAAGCACCAGACCGTGTTTGAGTGCACTTTTGGCACCCATTTTATCTCCTGCGCCATCCGCTTCAGCCACCAAAGGAGTGATAGCGGTTGAAAATCCAATGCCCAAGGACATCGCGATAAATACAAAACTGTTTCCCAAGGATACGGCAGCTAATTCAGCGGCACCCAATTGGCCTACCATTATATTATCTGCCAAGGCGACAAACGTATGCCCTAGCATCCCAAGGATTACAGGTGAGGCCAAACGTAAATTATATCGGAATTCGCGGGTATACTGCTGTAACACGACCTTTGATTAGGACGCCAAAGATAACAGGAATCCTATCAAATAAGACCAGTCTTTCGGTAGGAGTTATTAATAATTATGAGGTCAAAGTTGCTTGGCTTCTTCCCAAAAAACGTCCATTTCTTTTAGCGACATTTCCTTTAGGGTTTTGCCCGCTTCTTTCGCCTTTTTCTCTAAGTATTGAAAGCGTTTGATAAACTTCTTGTTCGTTCTTTCCAAAGCATTTTCAGGATTAATATCCAAAAAACGAGCATAATTGACCATGGAGAAAAGTACATCTCCAAATTCGGCTTCCATTTTGGATGAATCTCCAGCTTTGACTTCTTCTTGAAATTCTTCCAGCTCCTCGTTCAGTTTGGCAAATACTTGTTGGGGCTCTTCCCAATCAAAACCTACTCCAGCAACTTTTTCTTGAATCCGATTTGCTTTAACCAGGGCGGGTAAACTTTGAGGTACGCCCTCCAATACACTTTTCTTCCCTTCTTTTAACTTGAGATTCTCCCAATTTCGTTTTACCTCTTCCTCATCCGCTACGCTAACATCGCCATAAATATGAGGGTGTCGGCTAATCAACTTTTCACAAATTCCGTTGGCTACATCGGCAATGTCAAAAGCCTTCTTTTCAGAACCGATTTTTGCATAAAAAACGATATGCAACAATAAATCACCCAACTCCTTCTTGACTTCTTCCAAATCGTCCTCCAAGATAGCATCAGCCAATTCGTACGTCTCTTCGATAGTCAAATGCCGCAGGGATTGCATGGTTTGCTTTCGGTCCCAAGGACATTTTTCACGAAGCTCATCCATTATGTTCAATAAACGGGCAAAAGCAGCTATTTCTTTATTTTTTGGTTGCATATGTTAATAGATCCGTTGCATCTTTGAAAGATAAAGCAAGTCAGATGAATGTTAAAAAAGTCCAAGGCTTATATTTGAGCTAATTTCGACTAATCAAGCGCTTTACACAAGACAAATTCAAATGACTTTCAAAAATCCTTTTCAAGCAGGATGCTTTATCAGCTTTATGTTTTTGAACACAATGCTAATGGCACAAACAACCGACACGAATACTAAGATAGAAGACCTTTTGGCTAAAATGACTTTGGAAGAAAAAGTTGGCCAAATGAACCAATATAACGGCTTTTGGGATGTTACCGGCCCGGCACCTGAAGGAGGAAACGCCGCCATCAAATACGAACACCTGAAAAAAGGCTGGGTAGGTTCCATGTTAAACGTAACGGGAACTGAGGAGGTACGAAAATTACAGAAACTCGTAGTGGAAGAGTCCCGTTTGGGAATTCCTTTGCTTTTCGGTTACGACGTTATTCATGGGTACAAGACCATTGCTCCCATTCCCTTGGCAGAATCAGCCAGTTGGGATTTAGAGGCAATTCAAGAATCTGCTCGTATTGCTGCGGTGGAGGCTTCTGCCGTAGGACTCAATTGGACGTTTGCGCCCATGGTCGATATTTCGCGAGACCCTAGATGGGGACGCGTGATGGAAGGTGCCGGAGAAGATACCTACCTAGGCATGCAAATTGCAAAGGCTCGTGTTAAAGGGTTTCAAGACGATGACTTATCCCAACCGAATACCATAGCGGCTTGCGCCAAGCACTTTGCCGCTTACGGGTTTGCTGAAGCAGGAAAAGAATACAATACTACTGACATTGGCACTTCTACCCTGTACAACACGGTTTTACCGCCGTTCAAAGCTGCAGTGGATGCTGGCGTAAAAACGGTGATGAACGGATTCAATTTGTTGAATGGCGTACCGGTTACTGGAGATGCACATTTGCAACGTGATATCTTAAAGGGTAAATGGGGGTTTGAAGGTTTTGTTATTTCCGATTGGGCCTCTATTTCTGAGATGGTACCCCATGGCATTGCCAATGATTTATCCCATTCAGCCGAACTTGGGGCAAAAGCTGGTTCGGACATGGATATGGAATCGTACGCCTACGTTCGGCATTTGGCAGATTTGGTGAAAGATGGTAAAGTTCCTGAAATTTTGATTGATGATGCCGTTCGACGAATTCTTCGTGTAAAATTTGAATTGGGCCTTTTTGAC
>JBCBCH010000345.1:0-3535 GCA_038530835.1 Bacteroidota bacterium
TAAATTTTCCGATTTTTGCTGCAACAAACAACATATTCCATGCAAAGCATTTATTCAGAAGAGAAAAGATTTGAGAAAATCAACACGATTATTCACGAAGATTCCAATAAAGCTTCTTTAGCCGTTGCTAATGAAATCGCGAGTCTTATCAATCAAAAACAAAGTATTGGCAAAAAGACGGTCATCGGTCTTGCTACTGGCTCAACACCCACCAAAGTGTACGAGTATTTGGTGGCCTTTCATAAGGAAGGAAGGCTTAGCTTCAAGAATGTCGTTACGTTTAACCTGGATGAATACTTTCCAATGCATCCAGATTCGATACACAGTTATGTTCGCTTTATGAACGAGCATCTTTTTGACCATATCGATATTGCTCCCGAAAACATCCATATTCCTGATGGGAACCTTTCTAAGGAGACCGTGCGCCAATATTGCGACGATTACGAGGAAAAAATCAGAAATGTAGGCGGGTTGGATATCCAAGTTTTGGGAATTGGTAGAACTGGACACATCGGTTTCAATGAACCGGGGTCCTCATTGAATAGTAAAACACGCCTAATCCGATTGGATCGTGTTACGCGCTTGGATGCAGCAAGCGATTTCTTTGGAGAAGAAAATGTACCCCGTAGGGCCATTACCATGGGAGTCGGCACAATTTTAAGTGCCAAAAAAATCATTTTGATGGCTTGGGGCGAAGGAAAAGCCGGTATCATTAACCAAGCGGTCGAAGGCGAAATCAAGGAATCTGTACCGGCCACCTTTCTGCAGCGTCATGACAATTGTGACTTTGTTTTGGATGGTGCTTCTGCCTCGGAACTTACACGCGTAAAAACGCCATGGTTGGTCACCGATTGTGAATGGGACGACAAACTCATCAAATCTGCTACCATTTGGCTTTCCGAAACCCTGGGAAAAGCGATTCTCAAGCTAACCAACGAAGACTATAACGAATATGGGATGGGAAGCCTCATCGCAGAGGTAGGTTCGGCAGAACAAATCAACCTGAAGGTTTTCAATCAACTGCAACGCACCATTACCGGATGGCCAGGTGGTAAGCCTAACGCCGATGACAGTCAGCGCCCAGAAAGAGCCACCCCCTACCCCAAACGTTCATTGATTTTTAGTCCGCATCCAGATGACGATGTCATTTCGATGGGAGGCACACTTTTGCGGTTGGTAGACCAAGGACATGAAGTTCACGTGGCCTACCAAACCTCTGGAAACATTGCCGTTTTTGATGACGAGGTAATTCGCTTTTTGGATTTTGCTACGGACATTCAGCAAGAAAATCAAAGTCTAAAGCAAAAGTTTCAAGAGGTTCGAAGTTTTCTCTCCAGCAAGCAACCCGGTCAAATTGACAGTGACGAAATTCAACAATTCAAGGGGCTGATACGAAAAGGAGAGGCACTTGCTGCCTGCCGCTACTGTGGCGTGGACGAAATCAAAGCACATTTTTTGAACCTTCCCTTCTACGAAACCGGTGCGGTACGCAAAAAACCACATTCCGAAGAAGATATTCAAATCACATACGAGTTATTAAACGAAATACAGCCCCATCAAATTTTCGCCGCTGGGGATTTATCAGACCCGCATGGTACACATAGGGTATGCCTCGAAATCATATACAAAACCATAGAACGGCTCATTGAAAACCGAGTCGATTGGATTCGCAACTGTCACGTTTGGCTATACCGAGGTGCTTGGCAAGAATGGGAAATCGCCGACATGGAAATGGCCGTTCCAATTGGACCGAAGGATATGAAACGGAAAATCAATGCAATTTTCAAACATCAATCCCAAAAGGACAGCGCCATGTTCCCAGGAAACGATGAAAGGGAGTTTTGGCAGCGGGCCCAACAAAGAAATAAAGAAACAGCACAACGTTACAACGCTTTGGGAATGGCTGAATATGAAGCCATAGAAGGGTTTGTACGCTATCGATTTAATTATAACTAAAACTAGCTACTGTATGGGAAAACTAAATGAATCCATGAAAAAAATCGGGTTCCGGGCGATATGGGTATTGCTACTCAGTTGTGCACCTGCACTCTGGGCGCAAAACCAATATCGATTTACGGGAACCGTCACTGAAAATGGAACGTCATTACCATTGACCGGTGCATCCGTGTTCGTAAAAGGCACATCTTTTGGGACAATCACCGATTTTGATGGGAATTATGATTTTAGCGCGAGCTTGACCGAAGGAAGTTACGAGATTACCGTAAGTTCCTTGGGTTACTCTACGCAAACGATTGAGGTAAGTGTTGGCAGTGACGACACTATCACCACCGATGTGGTATTAAGCGAAGACCTTTTGAGTCTTGATGAAGTTGTGGTCACGGGTAACACCGTTGGCGTCAACAAAAGAACCCTGGGTAACGCCATTTCGTCCATTAAATCGGAAGAACTGGTAAATAATGGTGCCATTGCTGTGGATCAGGCCATTGCCGGTAAAATTACCGGTGCATTGGTACAACAGAACTCGGGGGACCCCGCTGGGGGAATTAGTATTCGCCTTAGGGGTGCCAGTACATTTGAAGGTAGTTCCGACCCTTTATACATTGTGGATGGTATTTTCATAAGCAATGCAAGTAACAGCAACCAATTGGTAGATTTAGGAGGAAATTCCCAAAACCGCTTGGTAGATTTGAATCCGAATGACATTGAACGTATCGAAGTAATTAAAGGTGCAGCAGCGGCAGCCATATATGGTTCGCGAGCGAGTAACGGGGTGGTACAAATTTTCACTAAAAGAGGAAAATCAGGGGACCCTAAATTCAATTTTTCAACCAATGTACGAGTCAATCAACTAAGAAAAGAAATTGATTACAACACAGTGCCTTTGGCTTGGGTAGACCCTTTTGACCGTACCAATCTCGAAACAACACCCGTAACCCGTTTCAATTATCAGGATGAGTTTTTTGGGTCTGGCTTCGGTATTGAAAACAATCTTTCGGTAAGCGGTGGTAATGAAAAAACCACTTACTATCTATCTGGATCGTTTTTAGATAATGAAGGAATAATTCAAAATACTGATTTTCAAAGATTTGGACTTAAAGCAAACATTACACAAAAAGCATCAGATTGGCTGGAAATTACCGCAGGATTAAATTACACCAGAAGTTTAAGCAACGATATACCGAACGGTGGTATCAATGCTGCTTACGGAGCCATTACAGGTTTTCTATTTAGTGACAATTCTATAGACCCTTCTCCTGATGAATCAGGTGTTTATCCGGTCACGTCATTGTTGGTTCCAAGAACAAATCCGGCAGAAGCGGTAAACCGTTTTGATTTTGGTCAAAAAGTTAATCGTGTAATTACTAGTGTTGGCTTAAATGCCAAAATCACTGATAAATTAAGTACCAACTATATTTTGGGAGTTGATTTTTATGATCAATCTGCAACCGCCTTTATTCCCATCAATAATACATCCACAAATGCTGATGGATTTGCCAGAAGAGCCGATATAAATAGTTTTCAGTACAACAGTGACTTGAACTTCACCTATAGAACCCCACTTAATGCCGATATT
>JBCBCH010000346.1:0-3532 GCA_038530835.1 Bacteroidota bacterium
AGGGCCAAAGGCCAAATGAATTCCAATTCGATTGGGATAACACCCCGTAAGGATGGCAGCTCTCGAGGCAGAACAAATAGGTTGGGTCGCATAAAAATTGGTAAGCCTGACCCCTTCTTGGGCCATGGCATCCAAATTTGGTGTTTCGATATCTGGAGACCCATAACACCCCACATCGTTATACCCCTGGTCGTCAGTGAAAATAAGGATGACGTTAGGCGGAGCCGAAGAAGTGGTTTCTGCTGCTTTCTTTGGTGCCGTGTTGCAGGAAAACGGCAAGCTTACAAGAAATAATAGGGCTATACGGTTGATCATGGTTGTGGTTTTTATGCGGTGTGAAGTGAAGTTCGGGAATTTTACGCCAACAGAATACTATTTTAATCAGTTCGGACCTTTATTTTGTTTACCGCAAAACCTTTTCTAAAAGCAAGTTCAATCCCTTTTGACATACAATCGACAATAAAGTCATACTTGTTGTCAAAGCTTTTTGCTTCTGGTTGAATTTCCTCGCAGTAACCTGATTTGGGTCCACGAGTGATGGGAACTTGTTCTTGAAGAACACCCCAAGAAACCTTGCTTTTTGAAGGTATTGGAATATGAATGGTTATTTCTTTGCATTTCATTCTTGCATCCGATTTCCCTTTCAAGCAAACATAAATTTTATCAAGGCCACCCAATAATCCTGTGAACTGGAGGGTCCATTCCTCCAATTCAGGAATGTTATAATTTTTCAGATACGAGTTTACCAAATTTTGAAGGGGCGGATCAATTCGGTCATAGTCAAAATCATCCATTAAAAAATCGATTACATGACTATGATATACCAGTTGGGATTTCATAATTGTGTGGTTGTATGGCTTGAGCTCATGAACTAAAACGCTGGGTATTTAACGAAATATATCAATCTTACTATGCATTTCTAATCCTTCTTTCCTTTTTTCGTCTTTACAATGACCACCCCGTTGGGCGCTTTGTATTTTTTCATCGCTTGTGCGTCTTTCACCACTTCAATGCTTTCAATATCATCCGGAGCTAATTTTTTAAGGGCTTTTCGGTCGGACTTTTCACCATCCAGAATAATCAGCGGCGCTTTATCCTTTTTACCCCTACTTTTTATCTTGACTTTGTAGCCATCCAAATCGTTCTTTGTGGTAACGAGTACCACTCCATTTTTCGCATTGTACTCTGCTATGGCCTTCTCTCCCTTAATCACATTTATGGATTCGATTTTGTCTTTGTCAATCAATTCCAAAGGAAAGTCAAACTTTTTCCCATCGACATAAATATCGGGGTTCGCGCCCTCCTTTAAATCAATGTGAAGTTTTACATTTTGTTCTTCATTTTCCTTGTTTTCTTGGCCTTGCAGCAGTGAAATCGCCAGTAGCGTCACACAGAATGTCGATAGTACTTTTTTCATTTCTCTTTTTTTTAGGGTTTATTCTGAGGCGGTATACACCGTTATCATTTCGTTTTCGTAAATCACTTCGCGTTCGGTCACTTCTTCGTTGGTTTCGGGAAACAGCTCCAAAGCTTCATTCAGCAAAGCTTCCTTTTCGGAATAGCTAAGTTCCTTTTGGCCCAAGTTGCCTAAGGCCAAAGCAACCAAAACCAGTACTGTAGCTGCTGCCGATAACATAACGACAACCTTTTTTCGGCTGCCACGGGTTTTTGGCTCAAAGGATTCCCACAACCTATCATTCAAATCCTTCGGGGCTGTGATTTTATTGTTTTTAACGAAGGTGGACCAAACCTCCCATGAAGGCTTCGCATCTTTGGCCTGCTCAAACAACAACCGTTCTTCCTCCAAAGTGGTCTCCCCTGCTTTGTAGGCCTCAAGCAACTTTTTCAACTTACTTTCTTTCATAGCTGTATATTTTTTCCAGTGCTACGGTTACCTGTTTTCGAGCTCGTGATAGCAAGACCCGCACGTGTGGCACATTCAGTTTTGTGGCCGCGGCAATTTCTGTGAATTCGTACCCGTCCAAATCACGCATAATCAATACTTCGCGTTGCTGCTCGGGTACCTTTTCCAGTATTTTTCGGATGATGGTATTGAGTTCTTCCCACTCCATGGGTTCTTGTCCATTTTCAGATTTTAAAAGGCTTAGGTACGCAGTGGAATCAGATAGTTCCAGTCTCTTTTTGCGCAGTACATCAAAACAGAAATTTCGCGCAATTAAAAATACCAAGGCTTTGGGGTTGGGATGTTGCTCGATGGTATCGCGCTTTACCCAGAGTTTCAGCATGATTTCTTGAAGGGCATCTTCAACGTTCGCATTTTTGCCCAGCAGCCGAGCCACCATGGGATACAATTGCTCTGATAACGAAAAAACCTTGCGTCTAAACTCTTCTTTGTTCATCCTATTTCAATAACGCGAAAAGGGATGGGGCCATAACAGAAAAGGGGTTTATTTTTCAAGCAGAAGGTTGCGCTACAGGGTTGGAATGTTTAGGTGAGGTTTGAGGATTCTAACTCAAGGTTTGTATGAAAATTAGGTACTTAGAAACTAGATTTCTTTGGTTAAGCATAAACTTTTTGCCAAGCACCTAACGAATCATAGCATTTCACCACTTCAAGTTGACCTTCATAAAGAATTTCAATACCTCCTTCTTGACTATCTGAAATTCCGCCCCAATAGCTCAACGCATTTTGTTCAAATTCAGCTATACTAAATGAGTTAAGTTCCAGGAAACGCTCCTCAGCATAGTGGATTTTACCAATTTCATTAATCTTAACCTCGAATATTTTCTTTGTAGAGATTTTGCCAATAGTGCTCCACCAAAATTCTACTTCTTTTAACTCGCAAAGCCAAAGCCCATTTTTCCTTGAAGGTAAGTGGTCAAATTTAGCTGCTCTTACTTTTTCAAAAATGTCTTCTCTAATCCACTTTATATATTGGGAATTACATTTTACCAAGTCGTTGGATATTTCTTCCAATTTCGAAGCATATTCTTCAATTTTCAGCATGTCTTCCTCACAGATTTGAGACAGTGCTAAATCATTGATTGAGTTATCTTTAAGAAAGTCTGAGGTATTTTCTAAGAACCGTTGACTATTCCTCCTTTCTCTTGCTATTCGGTTTAATCCTCGAATAATTGATTGTTGAAAAAGATTATTCTCATTAGTAGGTGTTTCGATAATGTTACCTACTTTCCATTGAATTGAATATGCATTCAACAATTGAATGTGAAAAAAATTACTCAAACTTAGATTTGGCCTTGAAGATAGATTTCTTTTTAACGATTACTATCAATGAATTTAACGCCGGTTCACCAAACAGTATGAAGGAAATTAATCCTTCTTTTTGGGAGGAGGAGGAGGCGAGGAATGAAGTTTTGGTTTATTGGGTTTAGGTTTATCAGAGCTAAAGTTCTTTTTTTCGTGTTTAGTCGGTTTTTTCTTATCCATCATCATTTAGTTTACGTCATTGGCCAATTCTATTATAATGTCATGCCTGTCTAAAGATAAATATACTTGTCCAACTTCATAAAGAAAATCCGAGTCTTCGTAACTAAAAACCGAAACATCCGC
>JBCBCH010000347.1:0-3526 GCA_038530835.1 Bacteroidota bacterium
TGGGTACGCAATAATTGAAAACCGTAAACATCGTTCCAAAAGTGGTCCAGTAGAAAGCTAAAAGCAATTTGTTGACCTTCCTTGGCCTTTTTGATATGCTCCGCGATAAGGTCTGAAGTACTCAAAGACTTGGGTTGCGAGAGATTCCTGATTATGAAGTAAGTCCGGTTATCGAATCCTTTTTACAGTCTTGTTCGTCGGGTAATTTTCCGCAAAAACCACAGGCTTCACCGTTTTGGTTGAGATAAGGATTTTGACTGGCGCAAGTTCCCGCGAACTTGCCGTCTTTTTTTGACCAAATCTTAATGGCAATTCCGGCGAAAGCCAATAGCAAAAGACCAATAGTCAGTAGTGCCAATTTCATAATCGAATTTTGAGCAAAAATACGAAATACAAAGCTAAGGTAATCGCCCTTTAGGCCAACTTTAAGGAAAACCTATTGATAGGCGATATTGGCAACAATGTTTTGAACGGTAGGGGATACATTTCCACCTTTTGGCTCAACGGTAATGTAACCTATCCCGTCGTCAGCATAGGGGAGGGCCAACAGCTTGTCTTTGTCATCAAATTGCTTGATAACCCCCATGTTGACCAACTCACCGTTTACTTCCGCCCACATTTGAAAACATTTGTCCTCAGGGAGTTCAGGGACATTGCTTACGTTTATGTAAGAAAGCTTTTTTACAGGATTGATATACGCTATGGCCTTAAGTTCCCTACCTTCTTTTTTGCCACGAACGGCGTACTTTCGGGTATCGGGATTATTGAGCACGATAAATTGGTTTCGGACATCTTCCAATTGGGTTTTCATGTCCATTTCCAAATTCTTCATTTTGTTGGTAACCAAAGTGTTTTCTTGTTGCAGACTTTGGTTTTGGTTCCAGAAGAATACTGCTGAACCGGCCAACATCATAATAGCAACACTTGCCGCTACGGCATAGCGATACAGCCGTTTTGTAGCTTTCCGGTTACGTCCAACATTGTGCAATATGATTTCCTTCAGACCTTCAGGGGTCTTTTTGGCATATTGCTTTGCAAAAATCTCAAGATTGTCCTGGAGCTCGTTGTAGACCTTGCGCACCTCAGGGTACATGGCGATATAGCGCTCGGCCTTTAAGGACTCCTCGCGTGTAGTATCATCCAAAAGATACTTTTCAAGCGTATCGGTTTCTAGGAAACGTTGTATTTTTTCTTTCATAGAATAACTTTTATCAAAAGCAGAAGCAGCGTAACGGTTCCGTAAATCTTTCCCAATTCCCTAAGGCCAATTTTAAGTCTTGACTTAATGGTACCCAGCGGAATATCAAGCTCTTCACTGGCTTCTTGCTGTGTCATGCCCTGAAAAAACAGGGCTTCTAAAACGATTTGGTATTTCAGTTCTATTTTTCCAAGATTCTCCTTTACATCGAGAAAATCGGGGTTAAGTCCTGCGACACCTACGTTATATACGTCTGAAACATCGATTTGGACTTCTTTATCGGATTTGTTGGTAATGCTTCGCAGTTTGTCTATGGCGGTGTTACGGGTAATTCGGAACAGCCAGGTAAAGAGTTTTGCCTTGGTGGCGTCGTAGGAATCGGCCTTTTTCCAAATTTTCACGAAGCTCTCTTGGAGAATATCCTGTGCCAAATCCTCATCTTTCACCACCTTGTAGGCCACCCCATAGAGCGTATCACCATAATGTTCATACAACAACGCGATGGCCTTGTCATCTTTTTCGGCCAGCAGCGATACGATATGTTTTTCAATGAGTGAGGCCATAGTATTTTGGTTGATTATTCAAAAAATTGAATATTCAAAAATCTAAATTAGTGCTTATGCCGTATATATATCAAACAAATGAAATAAAATGCCTTTGAATGCTTTTCTAAAAGCTTTAAAGGATTCGACATAGAAAGTATATAAAGTTTGGTTAGTTTGGTTTGGTATAACCCTCGTCATTCTCTTGAAGGCGGGGGTTATTTTATTTAAAGCACATTGACCTCGGGTTCCAACACAATTCCGAAGGTCTTTTTGACTTCTGCTTGTATTTCTTGTGCCAAATCCCAAACTTCAGCGCCTTTCGCATTTCCAAAATTCACCAAAACCAACGCTTGTTTATCATGCACACCGGCATCACCCCTTCGCAAACCTTTGAATCCACAGCTTTCAATTAGCCAACCTGCTGGAATTTTGACACCCTTCGGTTGTTCGTAATGGGGCATCTCCGGAAAACGATTACGCAGTTTATTGAACAATTTGTGGGCCACCACGGGATTTTTGAAAAAACTCCCGCTATTGCCAATCACTTTTGGGTCTGGCAATTTGCTTTCGCGGATGGCAATTACTGCTTGTGAAACATCTTGGATGGTTGGGTGCACGATGCCTTCTTCAATCAATTTCTTTTCAATGGCACCGTATCCTGTATTGACCACGTGGTTTTTTGTGGTCAGTTTAAATACTACGGAGGTGATTACATATTTTCCCTTTGCCTTGGTTTTGAAAACAGAATCACGATAACCAAATTGGCAGAAGTCTTTGTCGAATTCAAACATTTCGGTAGTGGCAATCTCCATGGCATTACAATGCGCAAAGACATCTTTCAACTCCACACCATAAGCCCCGATATTTTGTATTGGGGCCGTTCCTACATTACCAGGAATCAAAGAAAGGTTTTCGAGTCCACCGTAGTCATGCTCCAGGCACCAACGCACAAATTCGTGCCAGTTTTCTCCTGCTTTGGCTTCGACCCATACGTGGTCATCCGTTTCTTCGATAACCGAAATCCCTTTTAGGTTGAGCAAGATGACTAGAGCATCTACGTCCTTTGTTAAAAGCATGTTACTTCCACCTCCCAAAAAGAACCGATTTGGATAGGCCGTAAGTTCCAACACCTTTTGAAGTTGTAAAAGAGACTGCACTTCAACAAAAAACCGCGCTTTGACGTCAATACCAAAGGTGTTGTAGGGTTTTAATGAAATGTTTTCTTGAATGTTCACTTTGCTCCGAAAATTTCCAAGCCGTTTTTTAAGATTTCGACTGCTTGAAGAAGTTGTTCTTTTTCCAAAACATATGCAATCCGGATTTGGTTTTTTCCTAACCCGGGTGTCGCATAAAATCCTGCTGCTGGGGCTACCATCACCGTTTTGCCATTTACATCAAAAATTTCCAACAACCATTGGGCAAAGGCGTCAGCATCTTCTATAGGAAGCTCAGCTACGCAATAAAAGGCTCCTTTGGGTCTTGCTACTTTAACTCCTGGAATTTTTTCAAGGGCTTCAACGAGCAGATTGCGTCGTTCCACATACTCTTCCTTCACTTCTTGGAAATAGGATTCAGGTGTGTCCAACGCAGCCTCGCTTGCGATTTGTGCGAAAGTAGGAGGGGATAAACGGGCTTGTGCGAATTTAAGGGCTGTAGCTATTACGTTTTTGTTCCGAGACACCAAACATCCAATACGTGCCCCGCACATGCTATATCGTTTTGAAACCGAATCCACGATAATGGCGTGCTCCTCCAGTCCAGGTAGGGTCAAAATGGAGTGATG
>JBCBCH010000348.1:0-3513 GCA_038530835.1 Bacteroidota bacterium
TCCAAAAATCCCAAGGAAATCGGAATGATGTTGTTCACCTTTTATAATGGCTTACGCGTCATTGGAAAGGTTTCTACCAATTCTGATAACCTCAAAAACATGGTGGAAACCACGTTGTCCGTTTTGGATTAAGTCCTATCCTGCTGTTCGACTGTAGGCAAAAGTAAGTTCTTGGGCTTCTGGTTTTTCCCCTACCAAAACATGCATATTGATATGGTCCGAGTCCACCTTTTCAATGGTAAAACCTTCAAAATAAGCGGTGTTTTCTTCCCAACGTACCAGTCTGAAATCTACCGTTTCTTCTTTGGTCTCCCAACCGTGAAGGTTTCCGTTAAAATGTTTGAGTTGAAGGAACAAAGTCCCTTCTTTTTCCAAAATATGGCCTACTTCGTAAAAAGAAACCTTTCCGTCGTTGACCAAACGAAACACAAACATCATGGAGTCGCCCGAGGCGGGACTCCAGATTTCTTCAACCATACCACCGAGAGCTTCTCCTTTCCAATGTCCGGTTAGCCAGGCCATATCTTCCAAGTTGGCTTTAGGGATTTCTTGGCCCGTTTCGTACTGTACTGTTTTCTGGGCGTTAGCCGAAAAACAACCCAACAGAATGCAAAAAATAATAGTTCTCATGATGTCCTTTTTTTAAATGACGTATGAAGCGTCAGTTATTGGACAATGCGAATTTTACATTTACGGTAGTTTCTACACGAATTTGTTCAAAGTCAACATCCAAGGGCTCTGCCGCGGCCTCGTCAAAGGCCATGCTTTTCATTTCCATTCGTGGTGCGCGCGCAAAGTTCGTGTAATATGGAGAGGAATTGTCTAAAATATGCAAGGCCGCTCCAATGGATTGCCCAAGAGGCTTGGTCAATGCCTCTGCCTTTTTCTTGGCTTTGGCTACCGCGCGACTTTTTAAATCGAGTTCCAAAGCTTCCATTTTGGAATATTCGGTCTTCTCCATGTAGACGTTGGCGATATCCAATTTTTCCAAAGCTTGCAAAGCTTCACCGGCTTGTTTTCCGGAATAGACCAAAAGTGAAAACCGTTTGCTTTTCAACACATCTTTTCCGCGTAAAAAGTACTTTTTGAAATTGCTGCTTAAATCCTTGATGAACAATTGTTTGTCCAAATCAATACCGAGCCCACGAAACGCTTGGGCCATTTTGTTTTCCTGTTCTTCAACGGATTTTCGTCCCTTGGAATCTTTTTCGGTAATGGTAATGTTCAAATAGATCTTATCGGGTGTGACCAAGGTGTCTACCTGCGCCGAGGTTTCCAAATAGGGCACGTCCAGAAAATTTTTGTTTTGGGCGACTCCTACGGCTAGGGAAAACAAGAGGCAAAAAGAAAGCAGATACCATTTCATAGCAAGTATTTATTTTATGGGTTGGTTACGAAATTACGCTTTATATGACGAATCCCTTACAATCAGATTTGTCTTTACCTCAATAGTTTTGGTGATGAGGTCTTCTTTGGGTTGCTCTACCTCTTCCAACAAATATTTTACCGCGGTTCTTCCAATTTTATTCCCAGGTTGGTCTACTGTGGACAAAGCCGGGGAGATAATGGTTGAACTCACCGAATTGCTAAAGCCAACTACGGCAATCTCTTTGGGGATGTCCACCTTGAATCGATTCAAAGCCTTAATCACGCCGATTGCAGCACTATCCGTAATCGCAAAAATCGCATCCGGACGCTCCTTTAAACTCAGCAGTACATTGGCCATCATACGTCCTTTGGACATAGAAATGTCTTCGGTACTGAGCACAATCTTTTGATCTACTGGAATGCTATATTCCTTGTGGGCCCGCAAATAGCCTTCATAGCGCTTTTTGCTATTGAAGGATTGTTCCGTCTCTTTGATGATGGCGATACGTCGCTTTCCCGTATTGATAAGATGTTCTACCGCAGTAAATGCAGCCTCCTCTTCGTTGATGACCACTTGGGTGCAAGGAATCTTACCCGAAACCTTGTCAAACATTACCAAAGGTATTGTAGGTAAAATGTTTAAAATGCTTTCCACGGATTTGGTCTTTCTAGCGAGGGACATTAAAATACCGTCCACACCAAAATGCATCATGGTACGTAGCATTTCTTCTTGTTTTTTCTCGTCGTTTTTGGATTCAGAGATGATGACCCGATACCCTAAGCTTTCGGCTTCGTCCAATATGCCTTTCAGCATGGTTGTGGTAAAATAATGCGAAACATTAGGCACGATTACCCCAAGAATGTGTGAACGATGACTTCGGAAACCACTAGCAATGATGTTAGGGACATAATGTTGTTTCTCTGCTAGGGCCTTGACCTTTTCCTTGGTTTCTAGGCTAATGTCAGGATGGTTGTTCAGGGCACGAGACACGGTCGAAATAGACAAGTCCAACTGCTTGGCAAGTTCCTTCAACGTAACCTGTTGTCTTTTCTTCATACGTCAAAAATAGCTTTCCGATACAAAGGAGTCGCTCTAAATTACTCAAACGTTTTCGCAAACGTTTGCGTAAGGATTTCTCAATAAAACAAATATTTCAATAGGGATATGAAATAAATTTAGCTCAAAATTGAGAATATTATAATTCTACTTAAAATTAAGTTTCACAATTAACTCAACAATCATGAAAAGACTAGGGTTTGCGATACTTGTTCTGTTCTGTACAGGAATAGGTTACGCCCAAACTGAAATCTCAGGAAATGTAAAAGATGCCGCAGGTGTTCCTATTTTGGGAGCTAATGTTTTGATTGAAGGTACCACGGAAGGTACCACCACTGATTTTGATGGTAATTTTTTACTTACCACGAATTTGACTGGTTCCCAAACCATTCAAATTTCCTTTATTGGATTTACCTCGGCACAACAGACCGTGGAATTGAACGGTACTCCAGTAAGTTTTGATGTAGTGCTGCAAGAAAGTGGCCAACAATTGGATGAGGTAGTTATCACGGCTTCCTCCACCTTTAGGTCGCAGAAGCAGGCACCTTTGTCCATTTCGTCAAAGAAAATGGCTGAAATTACAAGACTCTCTGCGAATAGCCAAGCGGATATTTTGCGCGACGTTCCGGGGATTACCGCTGAAGGGGGTGGTGGTGAAACCGCGACCAACCTTTTTGTAAGAGGTCTTCCCTCTGGTGGACAGTACGTTTTCAACCCGCTACAGTATGATGGTATGCCTTTGATGAGCACCTTTGGTTTGAACTCCTCAGCACATGACGTGTACGCGCGTCCCGATATCGGATTTAAAGGCGTGGAATTTGTTCGTGGGGGTGCTGCCGTGCTTTATGGTGCAGGTTCCGTCGCTGGTATCATCAACTACACTAGTAAAACAGGAGACACCAATCCTGGAAACATTATCAATGTGGAATGGGGTAGCCGTGGCCGATTGAAAACTGATTTTTATACTGGTGGTAAATTGGGTGGAGAGGATTCCAATACCTTCTATGCGTTTACTGGTTTTGTTCGAAAAGATGATGGCCCTATCGAAACAGGTTTGCCCACTCGAGGGGTACAGTTTCGAGGGAATA
>JBCBCH010000349.1:0-3505 GCA_038530835.1 Bacteroidota bacterium
AATCAAGGCAAAGTTCGTGGATAATGGCAAAGCAGTGGTACTTGGCGAATGGGCTTCGGGCAACCAAGACAATCTGCAAGACCGCATTGCTCATGCTACTTTTTACGCGAATGCTGCTGCAGAAAGAGGGTTTGCCAGCGTATGGTGGGATAATGGAAACAATGGCATATCCAATGATGGGCTGGCTATTTTTAGTAGACAAACCTTAACTTGGCCCTTTGGTGACATCGCTGATATTATCGTGCAAGCGAACGATTAAACCATCTAATTTAAACCCACGAAGGCTAGAAAGTCATTGTTTTTGGCCACCAAAATATAACGTTGCCCTTTCACGGTGATAAAGGCCAAATCCTTTACGTCACCATCCATAAAAAGACCGGTTTCCTTTGGACCCAATACTTCAAAGTTTCCATTTTGGACCCCTTTTAGAAAAGTACCGTGTCCCGCATCGGCTCGTGGAGTCTCCACCTCCGATGCATAGAGGTTACCGGCAAGAACAATATCCTTGGTACCGTCTTTGTCAAAATCTGAAACCAAAATTTGGTTTACGGGTGCAATTTGCGCCTTGATGGGCAAATCTTGTCTTTTGAATTTTCCGTTTTCATTCAGAAAGATGGCGCTTTTGAAGGAAGAAACAGTATAGTGAATGCTATTTTCCAGCTTTTTTTCTTCATAAACATCTACTAAAGTAGCTTTGGAAAAAGCATCATAGTCTTTGAATTTCTTTTTAATAGAAGGCATCTGTTGAGACGAACACTCGCGTCCTCGCACTGGGTATTGCTCACCTTCGTTGTAGTAACTCAAGACGATGTCGTTGGTTCGGTTTCCATCAAAATCATTTAAAAAGACGTCAAAGGTGGCGTCCTCAGCGGCCTTGTACTTGTAGTTATCGCCCAAATTACCAGCAACGAGGTCGATATCGCCATCATTATCGATATCGTCTGCTTTAAGGCTAAACCACCATCCCATCGTATTTTCCAATCCGAGCAACTCTGTTACTTCGCGAAACCCCTTGCCCAATTCATTCTTGAAAACCCGAAGGTTCATCCATTCACCTGTGATGGCCAAATCTTGCCACCCATCTTTATCGTAGTCAAACCACTGCGCTGATGTCACAAGCCCCAGTTTTTCAAATTCGGAACCTAGTTTATATGTAGCATCAATGAATTTTGGGTTTTCGGGAGTGCTCACGTTTTCAAGAAAGGAACTATTGGCTGGATAGGGATAATTCCCGGGTATTAAACGCCCACCCACAAATAGGTCTTGGTCGCCATCCTTATCATAATCATAAGCGTAAACACGCCCCCCGCTATTGAACATTCGAGGTATTCCATTGGTACTTTTGACAAAACTTCCATTACCTTGATTGATATAAAGTCGGTCTTGCAGCATTGGAGCATTGGGTCCAAACTCGTTACCGCCACTCACTAAATACAGGTCATTGTCGCCATCGTTGTCGGCATCGAAAATAAGAGAGCCCATATCTTCGTGCATTCGGTCTTGCAAGAGGATTTTGAATTTTTGCTGTTCAAAAGAGCCATCTTTGTTTTGATAAAATAATCCGCCAGGGTATTTGGAAGCCGCTCCAATATAGAAGTCGTCCAAACCATCTCCATTTAAATCCCCCACAGCTAGCCCAGGTCCAAAACGTGATGTTTTATGAGGTAAAAGAATCTCGTTTTTGAAGTCGTCAAAGGTGTTTTCCTTGTGTTTGTAAAGGGCAAGTGTATCCGGATTGCTATCAAATACATGTTGCACTACAACTTGTTGCTTTCGGTTTTGAACGGCTTCAGCGATATCAAGCATGAGGTTGGTATTGACCGTCAAAGCCTCCATTTTTTGACGCTTTTGGTTGGGCCAAATCACAATTAGGCTATCTATCAACTCGTCCTGACCCAGTCCAAAGTGCAGTTTTGGTGCCACCGAAGATTGAAATCCTCGACTGAGGGTAACTTCTTGCACCTGTTGTTTTTCATTATGGAATAGGTGCACCTTTGCGCCCATACCGAATGTATTATCGCCATCACCTTTTAAGGTGAGGGTAAAATGATTGTTGATTTCCGCGCTGCGATTCTCAAAAACGGAAACAGGACTATCTATGTTATTGGTTACCAACTCCAAGTCTCCGTCATTATCCAAATCCACATAAATGGCGCCGTTGCTAAAGCCTTTGTCTTCCAATCCCCAAGCCGTATTGCTTTTGGAAAACGTAAGGTCACCGTTATTTTTGAAAATGAAATTATCAATAGGTTCAGAGGGAATACGAAGGCTCTTGACCAACAAGCTATCCTTGTTTTTTTTCTCTCCGCGAAGGCTTTCAAAGTAGTCCTTGTTGTTGATTTCCCTTCGGGTTCCATTGGACACGAACAAATCTTTATAGCCATCATTGTCAAAATCAGCCAATAAAGGGGCCCAGCTCCAATCGGTGGATGAAATTCCAGCCAAACGCGAGATATCCTTAAACTTTGGGATTCCATTTTGCTGAAATCCTGTGTTGATTTGCAGGGTGTTTTGCATGTATTGGTATTGGAACCCTACCCGTTCGATATTCGCGAACAATTCTGGATTCATACTGGCCATGTTGGCTTTTGACCTTCGGTTTGAAGCGGCATCCATATCCATTTGTACAATATCAAGCATCCCATCATTGTTGAAATCTGCGATATCAACACCCATCCCATAAAAAGAAGTATGCGCAGTAGCGGTCTTGATTTCATTTAAAAAGGTGCCATCTTTTTGGTTGATGTAGAGGCAGTCGGGCGTTCCAAAGTCATTGGATACATATAAATCTGTCCAGCCGTCTTCGTTTACATCAGCAGCCGTAACGCTGAGTGATAAACTATACAACTTGACTCCAGAACTTTCCGTAATCTTGGTAAACCGATTGCCATCGTTACGGTATAGGTTGTCTGTCTCTAGATCCGTCACGCGGTCCATACGCATCTTGTAGTGATAGCAATTGTATTCAAAAGGCGTTATCGGATAATTGGCCACATACACATCAAGGTCGCCGTCTTGGTCAAAATCAAAAAAAGTGGCGTCCACACTATTTCCTGCATCGTTTAGACCAAATAGTTCCGCTTGCTCCTTAAAGGTATTGTCACCTTGGTTGATAAAAAGCTGGTTTTCCTTATTGCCGGATTGTCCTGCCACCAAACAATAAATATCCAAAAGGCCATCGCCATTCACGTCGGCCATGGTCGTTCCGGTATACCAGCGCTTATCTCCTTTTAGGCCAGCGTCCAAGCTTATGTCCTGAAACTTCAAATCACCCTGATTCAAGTACAAGGTATTGTCCACCATGTTCCCCGTAAAGAACAAATCCGTTAGGCCATCATTGTTGATATCACCAGCGGAAACGCCTCCACCCATATAGATGTAGGGGTAGGTAAAGTAATTCAAGGTATCGTTTTCTACTAGTTGATTCGTAAACGTGATTCCCGTAGCATCTTGGGACAGTTTTTGGAAAAGCCACAGCAAGTGATTTTCCAAAAACTGTCCCAAG
>JBCBCH010000350.1:0-3500 GCA_038530835.1 Bacteroidota bacterium
TATTTGAAAGGAACAAAAGAACTATATTCCTCTGATAATATAAAATGCTGTTTTGAATAAATGGTTGGTTCAATCCTAAGAAACCATTATTTATAAACCACTACGCCCAAAGGAGGTAGGTTTAGCGTGATGGACTGGTCTTGTCCATTCCATTCTTTTGCCGTCGGTTTGGCAGATTTTTTACCAATTCCACTTCCGGCATACCTTAGGTCATCGCTATTGAACAAAAGTTTCATTGTTTTTCCTTTGGGAACTCCTATACGATAGTTATTCCGTGGAACTGGTGTAAAATTACAGACCACAATAAGCGTGTCTTCAGGATTATGCCCTTTTCGTAAATAGGAAATCACGGTATTCTCAGCGTCATTGTATTCCACCCATTGAAATCCTTCAGGACTGAACTGTTTTTCGAACAAAGCTGGTTCTGTTTTATAGAGTTGGTTCAAATCACGAATGGTTTGCTGAATTCCGGAATGAAAATCATATTGGGTCAAATGCCAGTCCAAACTATTTTGGAAATCCCACTCTGAAGATTGTCCGAACTCTCCACCCATAAACAACAAATTTGCCCCAGGATGGGTGAACATGTATCCATACAACATTCGCAGATTGGCAAAACGCTGCCATTCATCTCCTGGCATACGATACAACAGGGATTTTTTGCCGTACACCACCTCATCATGCGAAAACGGCAGCATAAAGTTCTCGGTAAACGCGTAGGTCATACTGAAGGTGATATCATTCAAGTCATATGAGCGATAAATCGGTTCTTTTTTAAAAAACTCCAAGGTGTCGTGCATCCATCCCATCATCCACTTCATCCCAAAACCCAATCCCCCGAAATGTACGGGTTTGGAAACGCCGGTAAAGGCCGTGGATTCTTCCGCTATGGTTTGTACCCCTTTGAAATTGCCATACACCTCTTGGTTCATTTCACGCAAAAAGGACATGGCTTCCAGATTTTCATTGTTTCCATACATGTTGGGTTCCCATTCGCCGTCTTCTCGGGAATAGTCCAAGTACAACATTGAAGCTACCGCATCCACACGAAGGCCATCGACGTGATATTGGTCCAGCCAAAAAATAGCGTTGCTAATCAAAAATGCACGGACTTCATTGCGACCGTAGTTAAAAATCAAACTTTTCCAATCGGGATGGTATCCTCTTCTACGGTCTGGGTGCTCATATAAGTTTGACCCGTCGAAAAACCCAAGCCCGTGAGCATCTTCCGGAAAGTGCGAAGGCACCCAATCCAGAATAACACCAATACCTTTCTGATGGAATTTATCTACCAGCACCTTAAAATCTTCTGGTTTTCCAAAACGAGAGGTAGGTGCGAAATAGCCCGTAAGCTGATAACCCCATGAGGGATCAAAAGGATATTCCATGATGGGCATGAACTCTACGTGTGTAAAACCCATATCATGCACATAATCCACCAAGTCATCAGCCAACTCCAGATAGGTCATAAACTCCCAGCCGTTTTTCTTTTTCCACGAGCCGAGATGTACTTCATACACCGAATACGGTTTATCAAGGGCATTATGCTTTTCACGGTTCGCCATCCAATCGTCATCTTTCCATGCATAGTCTCCATTCCAGACCACCGAAGCGGTTTTTGGAGGCTGTTCGCAATACCTTCCGAAAGGGTCCGCTTTTTCGGTGACCACTTCATTATTATGCGACCAGATTTTATACTTGTACAACGTACCCATGTCAACTCCGGGAATAAATCCCTCCCAAATACCACTTTGGTCCCAACGCACGTTTAATTGATGTTGTCCCCCATCCCAATAGTTGAAATCGCCAATCACCGAGACGGCTTTGGCCGAAGGGGCCCATACTGCAAAATAGGTACCCTTTTTTCCGTCCACCTCCATTGGATGTGACCCTAATTTCTCATATAATCTAAAGTGTTTTCCCGATTTGAACAGATCAATATCAAAATCCGAGAATAAACTGTGTGGCAGTACGTTTGACATATTAATTTTTATTTAGAATCCCAAGAATCCCTCGTAAAGGAATCACGGCCCACGTAGGTCTTGAGTTCATTTCGTAACCCAATTCATAGACCGCTTTTTCGAGCATGCAATATTCCAGAAGGTAAACCCTTTCTTGGGTATATCCAATGTTGATGTTGTTTTGTTGAATCAATTCTACGTAGGAGTGCAAAAACACTCCAATAAAATAGGCGTATAAGGTCTCCCCTGCTTGAAACAATTCTTCCAAAGCATAAGGGTATTTCTTTTGGTTGTTAAAGATGGCGGCATAAACGGCATAATGAAACGAGCGAAAAATACCGGCCACATCCTTCAAAGGCGGTTGTTTTACCTTTCTGTCGCGTATGGTACTTTCTGGTTCCCCTTCAAAATCCAACAAATAGAAATCATTGTCCTTAACAAGCACTTGGCCCAGATGATAATCGCCATGTACGCGAAGGCGCTCTCCTTTGAGCTTGGTCCAATCGAAACTTAAAAACCTTTTTCGGATTTCGTTTTTACGTTCCAAAAACTCCTTGGCCAAGGTTTCCGAAAGTCCTTCAAGCTTGTGAATGTTGTTTTCGACCATGTTCAATCGATTTTGAAACTGGTAAAGCAATCTATTCTTAAGCCACACCTCATAATCCCCATTAAAATGTTCTGGGGTAAACGCGGTATCCTCAAACTCTGAACCCAAAGCGATATGCATTTCCGCCGTTCGTTCAGCCAGTTTTTGAAGTCGGAGAAAAATACTGAGACCCGCCCAATCGATAATTTCCGGGGGCACATCCTGAATGCCCAAACGGGTGAACAACTCCACCCTGGGCAATTCCAAGAACCGTATTTTTTTTCGCTCAAGGCATTCAAATATCTCATCGATTTCTTTACTCATGAATTCCCAGGCATCCCCTTGATTGGGGACAAGACTTTGCATGAGCGCTATGGTGATGTTGGCATTATCCGAATCGATAATACTCAAACTCCCCATATATGCGGGGGTATTTTGATATTCCTTTTTTTCGCTCAGAAAGCGGCTCATCTCGTAATCCGGATTTTTATCGGCATAAATGCGACGGAAGAACTTGATGACATATTTATCATTGATGATGATGGAGGTATTGCTTTGCTCCATTCCCATAAATCGGGAGGACTCAAAAACGGTATCATGGAAATGAACGCTTTTGTGATAGCGCACTTTTGTGGTATCATTCGGCTCGGCGGTTACCAAACGTTCAAAAACCAGTTTTCGAAAGGCTTCCAAATTGAGCGCATCAATGATAAAACCGTCCACTCCGTTAAGTTTTAGGGGAAGAATTCTATCCTTTTTGGCAAACTGCTCGTCCGAAACAAAGGCAATGGGTAAAAAGTAATGCTGATAAAACGCCTCCTCAAAATTGATTTCAAGGATAAGCCCATAATATACTTCGCCATGTTGTTGGATGCGAAAGTGTTCCGGGAGTTCAATGTACTTTAGCTTGCTTGACTTACCGCCATACCAGCGTTGCTGAACAATATATTCCT
>JBCBCH010000351.1:0-3491 GCA_038530835.1 Bacteroidota bacterium
TCGATAGCCAAACCAACGCCATACGACACAATTACTAGTGGAAGCACCGTTATGGCACCCAACCAAAAGTTGTCCCAAGTAATGAAGTGCTCCATTATGGAGAAATCAGCTGGAAAACCATTCACAGCCGAGTAATGTTGGTAGCCGGCGTTGAAAATCCCAAACAGCAAACAAGGCACTAATGCCAAGATTACGGTATTCATGGTTCTTTTCAAATCATCAACGGCGCGAACATGCCCTCCAGAATGTGTGGTTTCGTTTGGCGAATACAAAAAAGTATGGATAGCATTAAAAGCAGGGGCCATTTTCTTGCCCTGAAACTTTAGCTTGGTCTTGTGTAAATTCTCTTTTAATCCCATTTTATCCTATTTCTTGATACAATAAATCCAATCCTTCACGGATAATTTGTTGGTGTGGTTGTTTGGAGATACAAATGAACTCGGTCAAAGCGAAATCCTCGGGTGCAACTTCATAAAGCCCCAATTGTTCCATTTCGTCCAAATCTTTTACCATACAGGCTTTCAGCAATTGCAACGGATAAATATCCAACGGAAAAACCGTTTCGTATTTTCCAGTCACCACAAAAGCCCTGTGCTCACCGTTTGTATTGGTATCCAAATCATATTTTTTCTTCGGGTTCAACCATGAGAAGGTCAACGCCCGTGTAGAAGATATTTTGTTGAAGACCGGTTTGTTCCACCCAAAGAATTCATAGTCATCTCCTTCCGGAATAGCCGTCACTGCATTATTGAAATATCCCAAATGTCCTTCAGGATGGGTTTTGCTACCCGTAAGCACATCACCATTGATGAGCCTAAATTTTTCTTTATTCACACCAGCCGCATACAAAAATGTAGAAATCTCAGCGCCAATTTTGGTTGTGTAGTATTTTGGAGACTTCACCACAGACCCTCCTAGTGCAATAATTCTTTCTGCATTGAATTTACCTGTTAGCAAGGTTTCACCCATAATGACCAAATCTTGTGGATTGATGGTCCAAACCACCTCTCCTTTGTTGACAGGGTCAATCTTATTGATTTGCGTTCCAACCAATCCAGCAGGGTGTGGTCCAGAAACGCTATGCACGCTTACATTGCTCAATTGTGCCAATGGTGAACTATTGCTCCCAACCGAAACGTGAATTTTACCTGGCGTTAAAGCAGACAAGGCATCAACAGCAGCTTGCAATTCAGCCTCTTTTCCTTGGAGCACATAATCAGTATCAGCTGCCAAAGGCGCAGTGGACAATCCAGAAACAAAGATTGCCTTGGGTGTTGCATCCGGATTTGCTATGATGTCATAAGGACGTTGTTTGATGAATGCCCAAAGGCCAGATTTCAAGAAAAATTCCCGCACCGTTTCCGCATCAGCTTCTTTCACATCAAAGACTTTGTGCTGAACATATTCCTGCGTTTTGTCCGCAAGGATTTTAAGAGTAAGAATTTTTCTTCGGGCGCCTCGAACAATTTCTACCAATTCCCCGCTCACTGGTGCAACGAATAACATGTTCTCTTGTTCTTTGTTGAAAAAAAGTGGTTCACCAACCTTCACTTCACCACCTTGTTTGACCAACATTTTGGGAGTTATCCCATGAAAGTCGTTAAGATTAATGGCGTAAACGTTGCTTGAAACTGCTTTGGAAGTTGTTTTCTCGGCTGCCCCGACAAGGTTGATGTTCAACCCCTTTTTAATTCGGATGTCTTTTGGCATATTTGCTAGACCTTAGTTGTAACTAAAATAACAACGCAAATTTAAAGCTTATCACACAAATTACCTTGTTTCGGCAAGGTCTGGATATTTATTTATATTGGTTCTAAATAAATGTTTTTCACCCCGTGATTCCGCTCAAAATCTTAGGAATACTTTTTGTTTACCTTTACCCAAATATACTCATCAAAATGCGCTTAAAGATTAAACAAATCTTGTTGGTTTTATGTGCTTTTCCCTGTTTTGCCCAAGTTCAGGAAGAAGTCAATCCCCCTCCCAATATCAAGACCATCATTTTTAAGGGTCCTACCGAAGACCAATTCCCGGTGGTAAAACTGGGCGAACGCATCCTATTGGAGTTTGATGACCTATCTGCCAACGAGCAGGATTACTATTATGAAATCTTTCACTGTGATTATGATTGGACGCCTTCGCAATTGCTCAAGTCGCAATATCTGAATGGGATGGACAATCAGCGCATCATCAACTATGAAAATAGCTATACCACACTACAACCTTATTCCAACTATCAATTGGTTATTCCCAACGAAAATGTAAGACTAAAGGTTACGGGAAACTACATTATTGAAATTCGAAATAGCGCAGGAGATCTTCAGTTTTCCAGAAGGTTTATTGTTTACAAAGATGCGGTACAAGTAGGTGGAACGGTAAAACGGTCTAGGGATTTTGACTTTTTGAATGAAAAACAAGTTGTTCAGTTTTCCATCAATACTGCGGGATTTCCGGTAGTAAATCCGAAAAAAGAGGTAAAGGTTGCCATTATCCAGAACCATTTTTGGCCGACAGCGCTGTACAACATCAAACCACAGTTTACCATAGGTAACGAACTAGTGTACAAATATGACCAGGAAACCAGTTTTTTTGGTGGTAACGAGTTTTTGAATTTTGACACCAAAGACCTACGCATCACCTCTTTTGCCATTTCCAAAGTTGACCTTACCGATGTATACAACCATTACCTGTTCATGAACGATTTCCGTTACGACCAACCTTACACTTATTTTCCAGATATCAATGGGGATTTTTTGATTCGCACCCTTCAAGGAGAAGAGGTTTCGCGCGAGGCGGAATATACCCGTGTCCATTTCAGCCTCCCTTATTCCAGCGATATTGGTTTGGACAACGTGTACGTCATTGGCAAATTCAACAATTACGCGCTGGAAGAGGAAAACCGAATGGAATTCAACGAAGAAGAGGCTCGAATGGAGGTGTCTTTTTTAATGAAGCAGGGGTTTCACAACTACAAATATGTGATTGAACGTGAAAGTGGGGCCATTGAATTGAACACCATCAGTGGAAACTTTCACTTTACCGAAAACAACTACCTGATTCTGGTATATTATCGTGACTTTGGGCAACTCTTCGATGATATCATCGGAATAGGCTCGGTCAATTCAAGGAATATTACCAATTGATTTATCTTTAGGCGATCAACTTGCGTTGTGATGGCCAACAAACCAAGCTTATTTTCAAAGGGCCGATACGCCCTAAAGTATCGGGGAACCGAATGCCTTAATTGTGGGCACCCACTTGATATGAGCGATAAGTTCTGTCCGAACTGTGGGCAGGCGAATAGCACCAAAAGGTTGGTTTTAAAGGATTTTTTCGATGAATTCTTCCACAACCTCATCAACTACGATTCCAAGTTGCTGAAAACTCTATATACCTTGCTCATAAAACCAGGCACGATTACCAGGGATTATATTGCGGGGAAACGGATGTCTTATACCAATCCCTTTCGATTTTTGTTGAGTTTGGCGTTC
>JBCBCH010000352.1:0-3473 GCA_038530835.1 Bacteroidota bacterium
CCAGTCGCGGTGGTATCGTAGATGAAAAAGCGCTTTTGGATGCTTTGGACAAAAATCATATCAGCTTTGCTGGCCTTGATGTATTTGAATCTGAACCACAACCTGAAATTCGGGTGCTCATGCATCCCAAAATTTCGTTGACCCCGCATACGGGTGCATCTACCCTAGAATCGCAAAGCCGAATAGGAGTGGAATTAGCAGAGCAGATTATGGCCTTCTACAAGGAAAATCCAGCGTAACTACTTCATTCTTTTTTGTACCTTACCCATAATTAAACACTACATTAAAATGTCTGGATTATTAGATTTATTGAACAGCCCAATGGGCAAACAAATTATCAACGGAGCGGCTGGCCAAACTGGCCAATCTGAAGGTAAAACAGCAGAAATTATTGCCATGGCAATGCCCTTACTGATGGGCGCCATGAAAAAAAATGCTTCAACCCCTGAGGGTGCCCAAGGCCTTATGAATGCTTTGAATTCCAAACATGACGGCGGAATTTTAGGCGACCTGGGTGGTTTATTCGGTGGTGGCGTTGACCAAAACGTTATGGATGATGGTGCGGGTATTTTGGGACACGTTTTTGGTTCCAAACAATCCCAAGTAGAAAACGCATTGAGCAGTAAATCTGGAGTAGATGCAGGTTCCATTTCGCAAATTTTGAAAATTGCTGCACCGATTCTAATGGGCTTTTTAGGACAGCAAACCCGTCAGCAAAGTGTCAACAACCCTGATGCATTGAGCGGACTGCTAGGCGGATTGATGGGCGGCGGAAGTAATGCGGGCCAACAGCAATCGCTTATTGAATCATTTTTGGATTCGGATGGAGACGGCAGTATTATGGATGATTTGGCTGGAATGGTACTGAACAGTGGCAATCAAAAGAGCGGAGGTCTCGGCGGTCTCCTAGGTGGACTTTTCGGGAAATGATTCCTTCAAAATATTAAAGTTTTACAAAGCCGCTTCTTAAAACAAGCGGCTTTTTGTAATTTGTTGCATATGAAAAAGATACAATACGTTTCAGGCATTTTCTGTCTGGTAATTTCACTAGTGCTTAATAGTTGTTCTTCTACTAAAGACGTGCTGGTGATTTCTGAAGAAGAGAAAAAGGTTTTTGAAGTGAAACAGGGTGAAGCGGTTGAAATAGTCAACGCAGAAGCCGACTATGAAATCACCATTTTGGACCCTGGATTTTATACCTGGCTTCAAGGCTTTGCAAGGCCAAAAGGCTATTATTCCAAGGCTTTTATGGAAAATCGAAACTTTTTGTGGGCGCAAGAATGGAACCGAAGGGTTTTAGGGCCTGGTTATGGCGATGTTCGCTTGTACGAAATGCGAATCAATTATGACCCTGGTATTGACTATGGATACGATGTAAATTACCAGCTCTATAATTATTTCATTTATTTCCAGCGGCGGTACGGGCAGCGCTTGGGTACTTGGGTACCTCGCATTTAATCCCTTATTTTTGCACAAAAATAGTAATGCTGGAAAAGCTCAAACAGCGTTGGGGTATCACATCCAACTATCAGGTTGTTATCATATTTATCGTATTCGGAATTACCGGTAGTTGCGCCGCAAAGTTGGCAGCTCCGCTCACGGAATACATTGGGCTCTCTGAAGGTGAAGTTTCAGGCTGGATATATTGGCCGATACGAATTCTACTAATTTTTCCCATTTATCAAGTGTTATTGGTTTTCTTTGGTTGGCTCTTCGGCCAGTTTCAATTTTTCTGGAATTTTGAAAAGAAGATGCTGCAACGCATGGGATTGGGCTTTATTTTTAAGTAGTATAAATAAAAATTATGATTTCCTTAACATAGTCTAGCGGCTTAAAAAAGCTAGATTTGCCGCCTATGGGCGTGAGGCAGTCGATTTATGCTTTTATACTTTTGGCCTTGATATCCTTCAAGGTTTCCTCTGCGACCATTCACTTCACTTTACATCATAGCCATGATCAACATGATGAACCTTGTGAGCTATGTGAACAAGCCCTCTACAACCAATTTTTAGAATTTTCTTCACCTATTGCATTTCATGTATTCGAGGATTTTGCAAAACTTGAGTACCATCAACAAGAAAGTGTATATGAAAGCGTAATCGTAACTACCCTACTCGATTATACACTTACGGTAAGGCCCCCTCCTACCTTAGCTTAACGTATCGTTCCACTTTTCAACTCGATTGACCAATCAAATCGGTTGATGTCAATAATCAGTAATATTTAAACTTGAATTCAATGAAGCTAAAGCTTCTTGCGATGTGTTTGCTCTTGGGGTATGCAGTTTCGGTAAACGCCCAAGACAATTCCTGTACCTTTTCTATAAGTGGAAAGATATTGGATGCCAATACCAATGATCCCGTTACTTACGCCGTAGTCAAGGTAGATGGTTCGGATAAGTATGCCAGCGCTGATGCTGACGGCTATTTTAAGATTGATGGGCTGTGTTCAAAAAGCAATACCCTAATCATATCGTCCATAGGTTTTGTCGAATTAACCGTAAAACATAACGGCGATGCAAACTCTACTTTTTCTCTTAATCAGGAAGTTACTGGTTTGGATGGAGTCACCCTTCAAGGAGAACGCGCAAAAGAAGCCGGTACTGAGAGTATTTCACAAGTTGTTTTGGACCAAGCTGAAATCAAGAGTATACCCACTCAAAGTTTAGGAACGGCTTTGGCTACCATCCAAGGGGTGACGTTTGCTTCGGTGGGCAACAATGTGCAGCTGCCTATCATCCATGGCCTTTCAGGGAATCGGATTTTGGTGCTGAACAACCGTATCAAGCATGGTTTTCAAAACTGGGGTGACGAACATGCTCCGGAAATAGATATTACAAGCGCGGGTAGAATTACTCTCATAAAAGGTGCTTCAGGCGTTCGGTATGGTCCAGAGGCCTTGGGAGGTGCTATTTTGGTAGAATCAACTGCTTTGGATTTGAACAATCCCTTGTATGCAAATGTTGGAGTTAGCGGAGAAACCAATGGACTTGGATTCAACACCAACTTTAAGTTGGGCAATGGTACCGAAAATTGGAGTTATTACCTCAATGGGAGTTTTACACAAATTGGTGATAGAAGGGCTCCTGATTATAATCTTACCAACTCGGGAAAAGAGGAAATGGCGTTTGGTGCGGGAGTTTTGCACCAACACAAAAACTGGAGTGTTAGTTTGAGATATAGTTTTCTTGACCAAAACTTGGCCATATTACGAACTTCATATTTAACAAGTCCTGATGCTTTCATCCGGTCAATCAATTCGGATAGACCCTTAATCATTGAACCTTTATCAAGAGAAATCGAAGAGCCAAACCAAGACACCCAACACCACCTTGCCAAAGTACAGGTGGACTGGCAGTATTCAGATGAAGGAAAACTGACATTCATTGGTGGCTATCAACTGAACGCCAATCAAGCCTTTTAGCCCATGCCATGACGGGTGTTTCCATTCCAATTGGTAATCATTGGTAACCA
>JBCBCH010000353.1:0-3466 GCA_038530835.1 Bacteroidota bacterium
GGGTTGGTTTGCATATGTTGTTAGGTGTATTGTTCACCAAAAGTATCTTTCACCTTTTTCAATACTTTTTTGATGTCTTGTTGTTTTGCTTTTGGATAAATAAGCAAGACGTCCTCTTTATCCACAATGATATAATCCTCAACGCCATCAACCACCACAATTTTGTCTTTTGCGGTTCGAATCATATTGCCTTTGGCATCTTCGACCAAAACTCTAGCCCCTACACTGGCATTGTCTGCTTCGTCTTTATCTAGTTTATCATATAAAGCGCCCCAGGTGCCTAAATCATTCCAATCGAAAGACGCAGGCAAGGTGTAAATCGCATCGGACCGTTCTAAAATCGCATAGTCAATGGAAATGTTCTCGGCTTGGCCATAATGTTCGTCAATAAACGTCTGCTCATCTTTTGTGTTGTAGCACCACTCCCCTTGTTCGAACAAACTATACTGAGTGGGCTGATAGGCCCTAAACGCCTCGACTATGGTTTTCACACTCCACATAAAAATACCCGCATTCCATAGAAAATTCCCCTGACGCAAAAACTCCTTAGCCGTTTCATAGTCAGGCTTTTCTCTAAATTGGGACACTTTTTTTATGGGAAGGTCACTTTCCTTTTCATATTCAATATAACCAAAACCAGTGTTAGCAAAGGTGGGACGAATACCCAAAGTACACAAAACAGCTTCTTTTGCGCATTTATCGAAGCAGGCCTTTACGTCAGCAACAAAAGCATCTTCATCTTCAATCCAATGGTCACTAGGGGCGACTACCATAACCGCATCAGGATTCATTTTCCGGATTTTCAAAGCGGCATATAGAATGCATGGAGAAGTATTGCGCATGGCAGGCTCCAAAACCACCTGATTCGGTTGCATCATGGGCAATTGTTCCAAAACCAAATCATTGTATCGGGAATTGGTAAGCACTAAAATATTTTCGGTAGGCACAAAACGATTCAGGCGTTCAAATGTTTTCTGAATCAGTGTTTTCCCAGTACCAAGCATATCATGAAACTGTTTGGGATAGGATGCGGTACTCACAGGCCAAAAACGAGAGCCCACGCCCCCTGCCATAATTACGGCGTAATAATTTTTGTTCATTTTGCTATTTCGTATGTGTAGCTCAAAACGGTTTATATTACCTTTTATTCCGTTTAAGCTGTAAACTTATCGAATCAATTCAACCTCAGCGTTGGGTTGAAACAAATATACTTTTCCAGTACCCAACTCCACGCACTCGTAGCGCTTAATTCGTTTATTTCCCTTTTTGAATAGTTTACCGTTATAAATTCGGAAGGTACTCCCTTCGGGGATTTCGAAAATATACTGATTTACCCGGTCTTCTGTATCGTAAGCTTTTAACGCGATGGACAGGCGGGCATCTGTACTGCTACTTGCTTTTGGGTTTTTGAAATGATGGGCAATTAAAGGTAGTAAAGCGCTAGGGAAGATTTCAGGTCGAATAAAGGGAATCATCAAATGCTGGAAGGTTCGTTTCCACTCCAGACCATGGGGTTTAATGCGTCGCCCAAACTTTTCAAACGCCACCAAGTGTGCAATTTCATGTACCAAGGTTATCAAAAAACGGTAGGGATTTAAGGATGCGTTCACGGTGATTTGATGTCCACCCCCCGGCATTCTCCTATAATCGCCATGACGTGTTACGCGATGGTTGACCACTTTTAAGTGAACCCCATGTGTTTTGATAAGCTCAAGACAGGGTTCCACTGCTCGTTCGGGAAGGTATTTTTGCAAAGTTGCATTCACTGCCCCAAAATTAGGGGTTTATCGGTTATGTTGAGATACTAGTAAAAACCACCTGTTTTCAACATCCGTATTTTTCACATAATCCACTTTCATTTCTATTGAAAGGGAATTCTTTCAATCCATGAATTGAAAGCGGTGTTTCATCAATTCGCAACGGAATCATGCTTTTTTATTACAGTTCTTCGGGGAAACACGTAAAAGTACCCTCATGAACGAAACCATCCCAAATCTTCGAGGTTATCTCAACAGGATTCATACAGAGGATTTAAGAATCCTGGAAAAAAAGTACAGTCAACAACAGAAAATTCTAAAAACGCTCAAATATTGGGTTTGTTCAACCGCAGTTATGGGCTTATTGGTAACTATTGAAAGTGATTATGCTTTTCTGGATGTTCATGAAATTGATTTCTTTAACCTATTCATCAAATACTTGTCTTTTGTATTCCTTCCCACCACGATAATATTGATTTGCGCGCTGCTATTGACTTCATATCAGTTCAAAAGCAAGCTAAAAAGTCTTTGTGTTATGGATAAAACTCCATTTCAACTTTTAAAGAAAGAAATTGAGTCTTATTTCAAGGAAGAAAACAAATCTTACAACTTTATAAAAGCTAAGGAGTAGAACTACTAACCTGTAACAGCTTCCCGTTGTAAAATTCCTGTCCCGTCAACGCAAAGTTTTTGATATAGTTCGCCATTGCTTCGGCGGTTAAGGGCGCTTGATATCCGGGAAAAGCCTCTTCCAACATTTCCGTTTGAACCGCACCTAAGGCGAGCACATTGAATGAAGGGCCTGTCTCTTTAAATTCCTCGGCCCAAAGTTCCGTTAAAGTGATTACGGCTCCCTTGCTGGAACTATAGGCGGAAAGGCCTGGAAATTTCATGCTTCCTTGCACTCCACCCATGGAACTTATGGTTACCACATGGCCTTTTTTGTTCATTTTGGGTAAAACCGCTTGGGTGATTTTGGCCACGCCAAATACATTGACTTGATACACCCGCTCAAAATCTTCCATTGACATTTCCAAGAACGGTTGGTTCACCAAACTACCCGCATTATTGATGAGGACATCAACAGTATTCCAAGACTGTAATGTCGCTTCCAATTGTGTAAAACTCTCTCCGTTGGAAAGGTCAAAAGGAAAGGCGGTAACGTTCTCTAATGCTAAATCCAAAATGGGCTGTGCATTTCGAGACAAAGCCAGAACTTGATGCCCTTCATCAGCAAATTGCTTGACCATTTCAAAACCAATGCCTCTACTCGTCCCGGTGATGATAATGTTTGCCATAATAATGACCTCTTTTAATCTTAAGAGGTAGGTTTATGTTTTAATTGATTTTCACTTCCTGAGTTGGCGCATTGGCCATACCATCCACAATAGGTATTGCTCGATTGATTAAATCAGTCATGTGCTTTAGGTTCAACGCCTCAAGTTCATCATCAACCTTATGATAAAACATAAAATTGGTAAAGTCGAACGTACAAAAGGTGTGGGAAGGAACCCCAAATTCTTGGTAAAAGGGATAATTATCCGAACGCTGAAATAAATTGTACTCTGCGGAGGTAGGCAAATAGCCAACCCAACCTTCTTCATCGGCATAACCATTAGCAATTTCTGCAAAATTCGATTTGTGGTATCCCGTGATATAAACGCCATAGTCTTTTCCTATCATGGGAACTCCCGTCATCTCAAAATTGA
>JBCBCH010000354.1:0-3462 GCA_038530835.1 Bacteroidota bacterium
TTGGAACCATTTTGGTGCTTCTCGGTGGCGGACTGGCTGCTTATTTCATCACCCAACTACCGGTTAATGACAATATTGACTCCCTCCCTTACCTTTTCTTGTCTGGTGCCCTAGCGGTTTGCGCCATGATTTTACCCGGAATTTCCGGAGCGTTTATTCTCGTATTGCTAGGCTCCTACAAAGCCATTCTTGATGCTGTGCACGAAAAAGACATCAAGGTTGTGATTACCGTGGGGCTCGGCGCCGTATTCGGATTGTTGAGTTTTGCCCGTTTGCTCAAATGGATGTTCCAACGCTATCGAAATCTTACTTTGGCTTTGCTTACAGGTTTCATCTTAGGGTCTTTAAACAAAATCTGGCCATGGAAAAAGGTATTGGAAACCAAAACTTTTGGTGATAAGACCAAGGTAGTCGCCGAAGCCAATGTTTGGCCTACCGCATTTGAAGGTGACCCGCAGCTCCTTCCAGCAATTCTATTAGCAATCCTAGGTTTTTCGCTTATTTTTATCCTCGAAAGGGCAGCTTCCAAAAAATAGGGAGTCTATCAACACACATGTATCAAACCAGAACCTTCTTGGATAAATTATTTTTGGTCGTCAAAGGCCTTTGCATGGGTGCGGCCAATAAAGTCCCAGGGGTATCCGGAGGTATTGTGGCCTTCGTCGGTGGGTTTTATGAAGAGTTTATTTATTCCCTCCAGAAAATCAACTCCAAGGCATTCAAGTTGCTTATCGCCGGGCGATTCAAGAGCTTTTTTCAATATACCAATGCCCAATTCCTCTCTTTGCTAATCTTAGGGATGTTGATTAGTTATTTCAGTGTTTCCCGCCTACTGGATTATTTTTTGGATAAAAAGGAACTCTTCGTTTGGGCCACCTTTTTCGGAATGATTTTAGGCTCCATCTACTATATTTCGAAGGATTTTGACCATTGGAACAAAAAAACGATTACTGCAGGAATTATTGGTCTGGGTATTGGCATCTCCATTAGTTTCCTGAGTCCGGCCACCGCCAACGACAACCTCTTTTTCATCTTTTTCTGCGGAATGATCAGTGTTTCCGGGATGACCCTCCCAGGACTCTCAGGCTCTTTCATACTCATTCTGCTGGGAAACTATGTTTTACTTTTGGTTGATTCAGTAAATGCCTTGTATTTTACATTTTCCGAAGTGATTTCAGGAGATTTTGGCTTTTTGAAAGACCCCGAGCGCATGAACATCCTTAAAATTCTGGCGGTCTTTACATTGGGTTCCCTTACCGGATTGGTGACCTTTTCCCATTTGTTGAGTTATGTACTGAAGCATTATAAAGAAATTTCAACTGCGGTCATAATTGGTTTTATCACCGGTTCGTTGGGCGTGCTTTGGCCTTGGAAGAAAACCATCTTTCAAACCGATGCGCAAGGACAAGTATTATTGGATAGTAACGGAGACCCTATTATTCAAAACTACCAACGTTTCTTCCCGAATTTTTTAGAAACGGAAACCTGGACCGCTTTGATTTTCATCATATTGGGAATTGCTATTTTATTGTTGTTGGATTGGTATGGAAAAAACAGGAAAGACCGAAAAGCTGTTCGGGCTATTGGGTAAAAACATCTCGTACTCTTTCTCAAGAGGTTATTTTGCGAATAAATTCGAGCAACTGGGTTTACTGGATTGCGCGTACGTCAATTTTGACCTTCCCAATTTGGAGTCCCTTAAAGAAGTCTTCGAAAAACCAAACCTAAAGGGTTTGAATGTTACCATCCCCTACAAAGAAGATATCATCCCCCATCTGGATGAATTGGACGCGACAGCCTCACATATCGGGGCTGTGAATACCATAAAACCAACTTCTAGCGGATTTAAGGGATACAATACCGACGCCTATGGGTTTCAAAAAGCGATTGAGCCCCATCTGAATGCACATCATACAAAAGCGTTGGTTTTAGGTACGGGTGGCGCATCCAAAGCTGTGGTTTATGCACTGCAACAACTACAATTGGAAGTAGCATTGGTATCCCGCGACCATTCCAAGGCGAATTACAGTTACGAAGACCTTACGCAAACGGTGTTGGAAGCGCACACCGTAGTGGTCAATTGCACCCCATTGGGCACCTTTCCCAACGTTGTGGAAAAACCCCAGTTATCGTACGAAAATATCACAGAAAAGCACATTTTGTTTGATCTTGTCTATAATCCAGAAAAAACCGCATTTTTGGCAGAAGGAGAGCTTCATGGAGCTAAAATACTTAATGGCTTGAAAATGTTGGAGTTACAAGCTGAAAAAGCTTGGGAAATCTGGAATTCCTAAAAATCATATCCCAAGAGTACAGCTTTTAATGCCATCCATACATTTTGGGGCTTAAACAAAAGATGTATGGGTACTTTTGTTATTGGATGATTAAGTTGTTAACTTGGCTATAATTATCGTTACTCCAAAGGAAAAACACTACTGATGCAGGAAAATGAACGAAAACTTCAGGAAACTGAAGCTGATGCGCAACTTTCGGAGAGTACACAATCGTCCGTGGAGGAAAGCCCCATTTCTGAACCAGACTCTCCCGAAAACACATCAGAACCCATTACCCCAGAAGCTCCTTCGGCTGATGACAACAGCCCCGAAGCGCCTCCCGAAGAACCAGACAAGGTCTTAGAGGAGATTGAACAATCCAACGCCGAGGATGCGGAAGATGAAGAGAACAAAGAAAGGCACCACATTCCATTTTTGGATTACCATGCCATGCCCCTTGAGAATCTCGTGGGAGAATTGCAGCGCTTGGTCAAAAATGAAAAGATTCAAGCCATCAATCGGCATGTGGCTTCCATAAAACATGAATTCGACCAAAAGTTTCAAGAGTTTTTGGAGCAAAAGAAAGAGGATTTTGTAGCCCACGGTGGAAACGAAATCGACTTTCGCTATAATTCAGTGGCCAAACGCCAATTCAATGAGGTATTTGCCGAGTATCGCGAAAAACGCGATTCCTATTACAAACAACTTGAGCAAAACCTGAAAATCAACCTACAAAAGCGGTTGGATATTATTGAAGAGCTAAAAGGTTTGGTCAATGTTGAAGAAGACATCAATACCACCTATAAAAACTTCAAGGACATTCAGGCCCGTTGGAAGGTCGCTGGGGCAGTACCCCGCAACCAATACAACGATGTGTGGCGTACCTACCACCATCATATGGAAATCTTTTATGATTTTCTGCACCTGAACCGCGAACTGCGGGACCTGGATTTCAAGCACAATCTTGAGGAAAAGTTAAAGTTGGTAGAAAAGGCCGAAGGGTTAGCCAATGAAGGTGATTTGGGCAAGGCCTTCCGCGAACTGCAGACCCTTCATAAGATTTGGAAAGAGGATATCGGCCCGGTAGCCAAAGACGAGCGAGAGCAAATTTGGGAACGCTTCAGCAACGCAACCAAGGCATTGCACGAACGCAGACAGGAACATTTTAAGGAACTTGAAAAAGTATATG
>JBCBCH010000355.1:0-3456 GCA_038530835.1 Bacteroidota bacterium
CCCCTTTTGCCAAGGTATTTCAATGCGATAATCGCCATTCAATCCAGAGGTGACTGACCGAAGGGTTTTCCCTTCCGGAAAAAGATGATTTTGGATTTATCGTTCGCAATGAGGGCGAAGGCTTGTTGGGCTATTTTTCATCCAACCGCGACGGTGGCAAAGGAAAAGATGACATCTACGGATTTAAGGTCGCTGAAAAACCAGGGTTAAAAACCATTATTTTCAAGGGGACCATTTCCAAATCCTATGGCTATGCGGACTATGTGGAAGGGGCCACCATCCAGTTAAGAGATATGGAAGGGAAAACCCTTCGGTCAGTCACCTCTGGATTGAATGGCGATTATCGCATTGAAATACCTTGGCAAAAGGGGGTAACCCTAGAGGTCTCAAAACCTCGATTTTCACAGTATTCAAGGTCTTTCTCAGAAACCGAACTGGATAGTTTGACACAAGATGTTTGGGATTTCAATATAGATGCCTATGACGATTTGGTTGAAGTACAGGAGGAACAAAAAATCATCAAGCTGCAAAAATTCTTTTTCGGAAGAGGGGTTACCCGTCTTGACGATACCATCAAAACGGAATTGGACAAGGTAGTGGCTTTTGTAAAAGGTTTCCCCAACGCGCAACTTCGCATTGAATCCCATACGGACAGTAGGGGAGGTTCCAGTACCAATTTCAGGCTTACCCAAAAACGTTCGGATGCCATGAAAGCTTATCTGATTGCGCAGGGTGTGCCAGAGGCCAATATTTTATATTCCATGGGCTTTGGAGAGGACAAAATCCTGAATAATTGCAAGAATGGAGTTTATTGTTTGGAAATGCTCCACCGTCAAAACCAACGCACGCTTTTTGTGGTCTTGAATGATAATGTCCTTTTCGAATAAGTTTTAGAAAAGCAGTACATAAACGTAGTACGCAGCAAATAGGCTAAGAAAGAGAATCCCGGAATAGGTCAACCATCGCAACCATAACTTAGGCTGACTTTCTTTGGGAATGTTAGCGCTGGTAACGGTTTTCAAATTCATCCAACCTAAAATAGGACCCAACACAAATGCAATAAAGGTTGCCAATCCTACCAAATCACCCATATTGGCCTGGAACAATAAAATGACCATTAAATTCACAACGGCCAACGCGATGATGCCCACGGTAAAGGCACGTGTACCCTTTAGTTTTTCTTGATGGGGATACATTTTCTGTAGCACATCCATGCTCACGCGAGCCAAGGCATCATGAGCCGTCATACAGGTGCTGAACATGGTGGCGAAGGCAGCAATGGCTATCAAAAAATACGACCAGTTTCCAATATGTGTCGTGAAAAGTGTCACCAATTGGTCCGCAAAAGCAACTGCGTTTCCGCTGAGTTCTGTTCCCGTCCCGTATAACGTATACCAACCAATGACCATAAAGAAAATTGCCAAAACGGCCGTTAGAAAATAACCCAGATTGAATTCCTGTAAAGCCTTGTTCAAGGGGGTAGGAGTACCCTCTTTTTTCTGATTTTCGATAGCCCAAAGGCTTACCCAACCAGAAGCCTCTACGGCAGTGGGCATCCAACCCATCAAACTAATCAAAAACAAAACCCCAGCTTCAGTGAAAATGCTTTGTTCTTGCGGAGGTGGTGCTGCCACTACCGGGCCTTTGGCCAAAACCAGTAAAGTAGTGGTCAAGAGTGCTACAAAAAGCAATGAGATAATGACTTTAAGGGATTTTTCTAACGCTTTGTATCGGCCAATAATCAGAATTCCACTAATACATACAAACAAGGCAAGCGTGCAAAGCTCCAAGGAAATGCTGGTAATATCGAATAGATTGACCAACAATCCTGCGGTTACCACGTACAATGCTGCTAGGATACTAAAAGTAGATATCAAGGTGACCACGGCATAGGTCCATAAATAGCCTTTACCCAAATCGGAATACCCATGGATAAGACTTTTTTGGGTCACCGTGGTAAAGCGAATCCCGAATTCAAAAAAGGGATACTTAAAAACATTTGCCAACACGATGGGGATGATCATAATCCAACCATATTGTGCACCTGCTTTTGTAGATAATACCAAATGCGAAGTGCCGATGGCCATACTGGCAAAAAGCAAACCCGGACCGATGGCACGAAAGAAGCGAAGTATGGATTTCATCAAAGTTGGTTTGGCAAACAAGTTAGGATAAAACCATTGTTGTAAAAAATGGTATTTTTAAGAAGCAACAGGGTATACCACTTCCCTTCATTTCTTAATAATAACAAATGCGATTTTTAAAGCGAGTTTTTCAGGTTCTAGTTGTCCTTATCGGGATATTGTTTTTGGTATATTGGTTTGGTCCGCAAGTGGACAAACCCAACTTGGATACAACCTTGCCCGCCGTCTCATCCAATTTGATGGAATTGCAAAAACAAATAGACACGCGTGAAGCTGCGATGGGCAACATTAAGCCCGATAACCAAGCGCGAATAGTTTGGTATGATAGTATTCCCGCGAAAACACCCTACAGCATCGTATACCTTCATGGATGGTCTGCCAGCCAAGGCGAGGGGAGTCCTTTGCACATGGAAACCGCCCAAAAATATGGCTGTAACCTCTACTTGCCACGATTGGCAGGACACGGCCTAGAGGAGACGGAGCCCATGCTTGACCTTACGGCCGACGCGTTGATTACTTCAGCGAAAGAGGCTATAGCTGTTGGCAAACAGTTGGGAGAGAAAGTGATTCTTATGTCCACCTCTACGGGATGTACGCTTGCCCTGCATTTGGCACAGGAGGACAAGGATATTGCTGGAATCCTCTTATACTCACCGAATATTGCCATTTTTGACCCCAATGCAACCTTGCTTTCTAAACCTTGGGGTTTGCAGCTGGCTCGAATGGTCAAAGGTGGGGACTACCATATTTCAGAATCTACCGAAGAAGAAAAAAAGTATTGGACTTCGAAGTATCGGGTGGAGGCGTTGACCCATTTACAGGTTTTGGTGGATGAAACCATGAAGCCAGAAACCTTCGAAAAAATCGACCAACCCATTTTTATGGGGTACTTTTTCAAAAACGATTCCATTCAAGACAAGGTGGTTTCCGTTCCGGCGATGTTGGAAATGTACGACCAATTGGGCACTCCTGAGGCGTTAAAGCGAAAAGTTGCCTTTCCAGAAGTTGGCAATCACGTGATTGCTTCCTATATGACCTCAAAGGATTTGGAATCTGTACGAAAAGGGACGTATTCGTTCTTAGAGGAAATTTTGGATTTAAAACCCAAACCACCTGTGATGGAAAAAGATAGCATCCTATCCAATCCCGAAAAAGAACCTATGGAAAGTCTTTAGGGTTTAGACGTGCTGGTCAATTAAGATGACATTGCCGTCTGGGTCCATAAATGTAATACTGGCAGGGCCAGAACTTCCGGGTTCCGTTTCGCTCATTAAGGCTATGTCATTTTCTTTCAAGTGACTTTCAATTTCCC
>JBCBCH010000356.1:0-3453 GCA_038530835.1 Bacteroidota bacterium
TCTAAAGGATCCACTGGACCAGTTCGGAGAACAAGAAGCAGAACGCATTATGGATTTCATTACCGATGCAACCAATGGCTGGGCCTTGGTTATCGTTAGTGAGAATCCAAAATGGACGGAGCGTTGCGGACGCATTATTACCATTGAAAACGGAAGATTAATCAGCGAAAGATAAAGCCATGTTGAATATCTCGAACAACAAATTGAATCGGAAGGTTGACCTCACCGGTTACCGGGCTGGAGCCAAGGTTTTTCACAAAAGGCATTACAAGCACTTTAATCGGTTTTTGGCAGCGTTTTCCATCATTGCATTAATCGTGCTCTTTTTGCCATGGACGCAGAATATTACCGGGAAGGGATTCTTGACTACCCTGACACCCGACCAACGCCCCCAGACCATTCAGTCACCAATTCCGGGGAGAATCGAGAAATGGTATGTGCGAGAAGGAGATTTTGTAAAAAAAGGAGATACCATCCTTCACATTTCCGAAGTTAAAAGTGAATATTTCGATCCTAATTTGGTAGAACGAACGGGTCAGCAAATCAAGGCGAAGGCGATGGCCGTGACCTCTTACCAAGAAAAGGTAAAAGCCCTCGAGACCCAAATCAACGCTCTGTCCCAAGAGCGGGGGTTAAAATTGGAGCAAGCACGAAACAAATTATTGCAGTCGAAACTCAAAGTGCAGAGCGATAGTATCGACCTTGAAGCTGCGAATACCAATATCACCATTGCAAAAAGGCAGTTTGACCGGACCACCCAGTTGGAGAAGGAAGGGCTTAAAGCCGTAACGGATGTTGAAGAAAAGCGTTTGAAGCTGCAGGAGACACAAGCCAAGCTTATCTCTCAAGAAAACAAGCTTTTGGCCAGCAAAAATGATGTGATTAATGCGCAGGTTGAAATCAATAGGATTCAAGCAGAATACACCGATAAGATTTCCAAGGCGCGAAGCGATATGTTCACGGCGCAATCGAATCAATTTGATTCGGAAGCGCAGGTAACCAAGTTGGAAAATGAGTATACCAACTACGAAATGCGGAACAACCTCCTTTACATTCGAGCACCGCAAAGCGGCTTTATCAATAGGGCGCTGCAGTCCGGTATCGGGGAAACTTTTAAAGAAGGAGACCGTCTCGTGGGAATTATGCCTTCCGACTATGAAATGGCCGTAGAAACCTTTGTAGAACCCATTGATTTGCCTTTGGTACACTTGGGTGAAAAAGTCAGAATTCAATTTGACGGTTGGCCAGCTATCGTATTCAGCGGATGGCCCAATGTTTCCTTTGGAACCTTTGGGGGTGAAGTTGTGGCCATTGAAACTTTTATCAGCGATAATGGAAAATACCGAATCTTGTTGGCGCCAGACAAGGCGGATGTGGAATGGCCCAAGGATTTACGGGTTGGTTCGGGAGCAAATACCATCGCCCTTTTGGAAGATGTCCCTATTTGGTTTGAGCTATGGCGACAACTAAACGGTTTCCCACCCAACTATTATCAACCTGAAAACAACACTGCAGATGTCAGCAAAAAATAGAATCCGGATACTTTTTTTCGCGGTTCTGCTTGCACTATCGGGTTCTGAAGTTCATGGTCAACAAGATACTTTGGAGTTGGGGTTCAAGGAGTATTTGGGCTATGTGAAAAAGTATCATCCGGTGGCCAAACAAGCGCAACTGACCATTGCAATTGGTCAAGCCAATTTAATGAAGGCTCGAGGTGGATTCGACCCAAAAATTGAAGTGGACTATGAGCGCAAGGAGTTCAAGGGTTTTGAGTACTGGGACAGATTGAACGCTACTTTCAAGATTCCCACCTGGTTTGGCATCGAACTCAAAGGAAATCTAGAGCAAAATCAAGGTGATTTTATTCGCGAGGATGAAACTGGTACCGACAATGGTTTGTATAGCGCTGGGGTGTCCATGTCCTTGGGACAAGGTTTCTGGATTAACGAGCGTATGGCCACTTTGCGAAAAGCGAAGTTTTTCAGAGAGCAGACCAAAGCAGACCAAGATCTCTTTGTCAATGAGATTCTGTATAAGGCATCCCTTGCATACTTTGATTGGTTACGGGCCTATCAAGACGCGGAAATTTTTCAAGATTTTTTAGAGAATGCTCAAAGGCGTTTCGAAGGTGTAAAGCGAAGTGCCTTGGCGGGTGATGTTGCCATAATTGATACCGTTGAAGCCAAAATTGCCGTTGAGAATCGCGCATTAAGTTTGGAGCAGGCTAAGGTGAAACTCATGAAAACCTCACTTCAGCTTTCCAATTTTTTATGGATCAATGATGTACCTGTTGAATTGCAGGAAGGGGTAGTGCCGGATGCCACTGTGGAAAGTGACATTGATGCTACCCTAGAAATTTTAGGTCGTCCATTGGATAGCTTTCAACTGGGGAGTCATCCTAAACTCCGGTCATTGGATTTCAAAATTGATGGATTGACCGTAGATAAGCGCTTAAAAGCCAATAAACTGCTCCCAAAACTAGACGTAGAGTACAATTTCTTGACCGAAACCCCAGAACTCGCGAATACATTCGTAACAGAAGACTATAAGGGAGGATTAAGTTTTCGATTTCCGTTGTTTTTGCGAAAAGAAAGAGGGGATTTGAAGCTCGCCAAATTCAAACTTCGAGATGCGGAGTACGAGCGGGATAATGCCTTAATAGAGATTCAAAACAAGGTTATTGCCATTTATCGCGAATTGGATTCCTATACCACCCAAAACCAGTTAATAGCGGATATTGTTCGTGACTATAACACCCTGTTGAGTGCGGAGGAGCGTAAATTCAGTTTCGGGGAGAGCTCTTTATTTCTTATCAATTCACGCGAAAGCAAACTTATCGATGCGTATCTCAAGCAAAACGAGTTGCAAAACAAGTTTTTTGATACCAAAGCCATGTTGTTCAAAAGCCTAGCCATCAATCCATTAAACTTATAAAGGTTTTGAGGTATGCCACGAAAAAAAAGTATGCTTGGGTATCGAGGGTTACATGTCTCTAGAGGGTTGAAAGACACCTTGCGTCCGTTTTTGAGGGATACTTTTTTTATTGTTTCAGGCATTTTTTCAGCGGCTTTTGGCTTGGAAAGCTTCTTATTGCCCAACCGTTTCATTGATGGAGGGGCTACGGGAATTTCATTGTTGGTTTCCGAAGTTACCTTTATGCCACTTTCGGTTCTTATTATACTGGTTAACGCCCCTTTTCTCTACATGGCATATAAGGTCATTGGAAAACGATTTGCCATCAAGGCCTGTATTGCCATTTTGGGGTTGGCCCTAACCTTGGTTTTGGTCAACTTCCCTGAAGTGACCCAAGACAAACTTTTGGTAGCGGTTTTTGGTGGATTTTTCCTTGGTGCGGGCATTGGCCTCTCCATTCGAGGGGGTAGTGTTTTGGATGGTACCGAAGTATTGGCGATTTTTTTGAGTCGTAAATGGGGTGCCAAAATAGGGGATATC
>JBCBCH010000357.1:0-3450 GCA_038530835.1 Bacteroidota bacterium
TCGTTCATGATTTGTCGTAAAATGGTACGCGCCGAGTGTCTCTTGAAATCGCGTATGGTATCGCTCAATTGAAAAGGGGCATCACAGTTGGCAATCAGATGCAAATGGTTGGTCATGACGCAATAGGCATATACATTCAATCCCTTGTGGGCGATGCAATATTGCAATGCTTCTACAATCGCTTGTTTGTGGTTCTTACGGGTAAAGACATCGGCCCAATCCACCACGGTCATGGTCATATAGTATGCGCCATTGGTTTTAATGGAATGTTTTACGCCTTGTTGCATACCGCAATGTATAAAAATCGTGAGCGAGCGATCGATTTATCTGAAACCATGGTTTGGTTTAGTCGCCCAATTGTACCGCAGCAGTACAACTACTGCGGAGCGGGGGTTTTTTAATGTTTCATCGTGTGGACCTTCGTCCATTCATTCGAATTTGCAGGGTATCGGTTTCTAAAGAAGGCTTGGTTTGATTCCCGACATTTCATGGTCTTTGACCTGTAGTTTACCCTAAAATAGGACGCAATCGAAACTTTTTTGTAAAAGTGTCCAAAAGCGAGAGAGTAAAGCGTCATTTCAATAGTAATAACCTTTAAATAGACTAAAATGAATCTCTATCAAGACAGATTTTACCGAATTGAACTACATGCCCCTACCAACACTTTACAGTTTATCTGGAACCAAGACCATCCAGAGGTGGATTACGAAGGTTTTATTGAGGCATGCTGCAATTTTATTGGCTATGGTTTTGAATACAACACCCAAAAAATTCTAATTGACACGAAGCACTTTAACTATATGCCGCCTCCTGAATTTCACGAATGGCAAAAAACCACACATCACGATAGATACAGGAAAATTGGTGTTAAGAAGGTGGCCTATGTCATGAATTCGGAACATGTGGAGTATATGAAAAACTCCCCGTTGAAGGAGGAAGGATTCATCACAGATTATTATGATAGCACTCAAAAAGCACTGACTTGGTTGGTAAACTAGTTAGGGACCAAGTCTAGTGGTGTTGGTTAGTTTTAGTTAACGACTCTTCGCTATATCCTCGGTACGTAATGTCCGGCTAAGCTTGCATAGCATGGCTTAGGCGGACATTTTATGCTACTATCATATTCAGCGTCAGCGGTTGTTTACCGTCCTCAGGTGATAGTGGCGATTTAAAAACTTACACCAAATTGGAAACCTATGGTCAAAGAGGCGGGGTCTTCATTTCCAAATCGTATTGGGATTGGCGTAGCTAAAAAGTAAGTGACATTTTTCGCCTTAAAAATGGGCTTGTTGGCTACTAAGGTGAATCCATAGCGGCCATTTGTATTGAATGCAGCCCTGGTCAGAAAACTAAACCCGCCTATATTTCTAAAGATGACCCCTGGATGAAATAGAAGGCCATCTACACCACTATCACCATTTTCACTGGTTATGGACGGTACGAATTCCAAACTGAATGCAATCTTTTCACTCAATAAGTAGTTGATTCCCGCAGGAAAACCCACTGAGTAACTTCCATCAAAGTTGTAACTTGTTTCTTCTTCGGAAAAACTTACGATTGGATGAACTATGCTGAAGTATCCCCCAAGTTTTTTGGTATCGCCTTTTTCCGCTGCATCTTGTCCATGAAGCGATGCAAAACTTAGCATTGACAGTGTGGTTAAAAGAAAGACATCTCCAATTTTTACCATAGCGAATAGCCAGTTTAGTTCTTCCTATTAATGGAATTGCGTGCTTTCATCAGATTGTAATGATTCTGACACTTAACCATCGAAGGTTGGAAAATGAATTGGATTTACTTGAGTATTTACAGTATGGTTACAGAAATTTAACTCAAAATCCGTTGTTTGCTAGCTCGGTAAAGTGCTTACGGAACTTTAGTTGAGCCTTTTAAAAGTCTTTTGGAGTTTCTAAACCAATCGCTTTGATAGAGGATTCCTGCAGCGAAAAGAAAGAATTATTTGGAATTCTTTTAAATAATTTTCAAGTCCAGATATGGGTGTTTATTTTTAGGGTTCTAATACAAACTACCCATCTAAAAACCAATTCTTGAAGCTGAACCGAACCATTCTGATAACCTTTCTTTTTATTTCAATGGGTACTATTATGGAACTGTATCTTTTGGAGCATTATGAGGATAGGTTGCAGTTGATTCCCATACTTTGTATTGCGCTGTTATTGGTTTTAATGGTCATACTACTGATTCGGAAAAGTGCAATTGTCCAAGGGGTTTTCAAATTTGTTTTGCTACTCACCGCCGGAAGCGGTGTATATGGCATTTTTCTGCACTTAAGGGCCAACTATGAGTTTGAACAGGAAATGAGGCCTTCTGTGAAAGGATGGGACCTGTTCGTGGAAAGTCTTTCGGGGGCGTTGCCCTCCCTAGCTCCAGGTAGTATGATTGTATTGGCACTAATAGGATATTCATATTTAACACTCTTAAAACAACAACAATGAGAAAACTGAAAACGTTGGCACTTGGCATTTCCGTTATGGGATTGACGATAATGGCGTGCAAAGGCCCCAAGGAAAAACCGGAAACGGAAGAAACCGCTGCGGAACAAACTGAAATGCAAACGGAAGATACTACTGCGGAAACTGAGAAAGTTTCAAAATCAGGTATGGTGCTGAATGCCAACTTAGCCACGGAAGAAGAGCTTGATGAAGCGGGTGTCACATCGGAAATGGTAAAAATAATCATGGAGAACAGACCCTTTTTGACCATGAATGACTTAGATGCCTTGGTCGTTGAAGGAGAGGATAGAAATAGTTTATATCATGCCATATTCGTTCCCTTTAATTTGAATACCACTCCAGAAGCGGATTTTAAAATGATTCCAGAGGTAGGGAACCGAATGGCGCATGAATTCGAAGAATACCGTCCGTACGCCAGTATCAAACAATTTAGACGTGAAATTGGAAAATATGTGGATGAAAAAGAAGTCGCTCGCTATGAAAACTATGTTTTTGTACCTGTGGAGTTGAACACGGCTTCAGAAGAAGATATCAAGGCATTGCCTGGGGTAGGAAACCGGATGGCTCACGAATTTGAGGAATATCGTCCGTATGAGAGCATGGAACAGTTCAGAAAAGAAATTGGCAAATACGTTGATGATAAAGAACTGGCGAGGCTAGAGCGTTTGGTGTATTTGAAGGAATAGTCTAGCCCCATTAATAAAAGCTGTAAGAGCGGGCGTTATGATAGCCCGCTTTTATTTTTTCATCAAATATTGGGCAACCGCCTCATAGGCAGGTAACGAGGTTGGGTCAATTTTTGAGTTCTTCGCTTCGGGATGCGACGCAAAACGAACAATTACCATTTCGGCAGTGGGATCAATATAAATAGTCTGGCCATGAACTCCTCGAGCTGCAAAGGCCCCATTGGCATTGTGGGTTATCCACCACATGTTGCGGTAACTCCAACCTTTTAAGGAATCTCCGTAAACGGATT
>JBCBCH010000358.1:0-3440 GCA_038530835.1 Bacteroidota bacterium
TTTTGGTGTTGCCGTATATTCAGGAACCTTGAAGTCTGCAGTCTTAAACCCCATTTCACTTAGGGCTATTTGCGGGTAATCCCCTTTTTGGTACAGCTGGTCAAAGAGGGAAAATGTATCGTAGTTAAGTAAATGTAAGGATGGATTGAATAAATCTTTCCATTTGTTTTTGTAAGGGGTATATACCACATAGGGATTACCATCATCTTTGGCTACCTCACTCTTTTCAAAAATAACCTGGTCCTTAAAAGTTCTAAAGGGAATTTGCCTTTGGTCCAGAACACTTTGGATTTCGGTATCACGACTTTTGGCGTAAGGTTCATAGTCGTGATTTGTAAAAACGGAAACAACATTGTAGGATTCGCAGAGTGTTTCAAAAATAGCTTTGGGCTTTCCATGGTACATCGCAATTCCACTTCCGTACTCTGACTTGAGGGTTTGGTGCATTTTCTTTAGCGTCTCATAGATAAAGCTCAGACGCGCATCCTCCTCTGGCAACTCATTAAGAATGTCCGTATCAAAAATGAATATGGGCATCACTTTGTTACTAGATTTTAAGGCCTGATAAAAACCGACATTATCGTCCAATCGCAGGTCGCGACGGAACCAAAAAATAGAAATGGCATCCTTCATTTACGAAACGTTCAGGGTCGACATGCCACCATCAATACCAATGACTTGGCCGGTAATCCAGCTATTTTCCGAATTCAGCAAAAAGGCCGCCATGTTTGCGATGTCGGTTTCAGTTCCAACTCGCTTCAAGGGATGGCGTTGCGACATCATTTCCTTTTTCTTGTTGTTGCTAAGCAAACGACTGGCCAATGGCGTGTCAACAAGAGAAGGCGCAATAACGTTGACCCTGATTTTCGGTGCATATTCCGCTGCAAGCGATTTGGCAAAGCCCTCTATAGCACCTTTAGCAGCAGCGACGCTAGTGTGAAAAGGCATGCCTGTGCCCACGGCAACAGTACTGAAAAACACCATGGAACTACCTTCCGCCATTTTAGGCAAGATTGCCTTTACGGCCTTCACCATATTGAAAAAGTTCACTTGCATGTCTTTTTCAAAGGCTTCCAAACCCAACATTTTGATGGGTTTCAGGTTTATCGACCCTGGACAGAACACAAATCCATGGATTTCTTCGGGCAGAGGAAGGTTGGATAGGTCATCTTGTTCAGCATCAAATGGGAAATGTTGGATATTCATTCCCGATAAACCGTCAGAAGTACGAGAAGCAACAAAAACCGAATTTTCGGTGTTCATGTTTTTCGCGATTTCATTTCCAATACCGTAGGAACCTCCTACCAACACAATATTCTTTTTCATTTAAATAGCTTTGATTTCCAATATATTTTCCGCTCCTTCAACCGTTCCAAAAACTTCTACCAGCTTTTGCTCCCTGAATTTAAAAATGGATTGGAGTTGTTTTTTGACCAATAGGGGATGGGCCAGTTTCCCAAGAATTCCAAAAGGAAGTTTGTAGTCCACAACATCCCGCATCTCCACTCCACCACCTACTTCTTTTATGAAGTGTTTGTGATGCCAAAGCGCATAAGGACCAAACCGTTGCTCATCCACGAAATAATGTTCAGTTTCGACATGGGTTATTTCAGTCACCCATTTCATTTCAACGAAGGGAAACGGACGTACTTTATACTGAATGATTTGACCCGGAAACATGGGTTGTTCCGCACCATCCAAAATATGAAACCCCATATGCTCAGGCGTGATAACCTTTAAGTTCGCTGGGTTTGAAAGAAAATCCCAAGCTTCCTTTTTGCTAATCGGCAAGGTTTGTTTTGAACGGATTTGATACAGTTGCATAACCAAGTTTCCACAAAGATAGCTCAATTTTGTTTAAAGAAAATACTAAAAAATTAAACAAAGATATAATGTTTGTTGTGCTCCGATTTAAGGGAACCTTAACAAGTTCAGGGGGGCATTATTTTTAGTTTTGTGGCACTAACGAATCTAAAACATGAGTAAAATGAAAAAAATAATCGTTCTCTTTACGATTTTGCTGACTAGCGCAGGAATGCAAGCACAATTGCAGACACCACAAGCTAGTCCGAGTTCCACCTTAAAACAACAGGTTGGCTTGACCGATGTTACTGTGGAGTACTCACGACCTTCTATGAAGGGTAGAACCATTTTTGGCGATTTGGTTCCTTATGACGCACTTTGGCGTACGGGTGCCAACCGCAACACCATGGTAACTTTTAGTGACAGCATCACCTTGGATGGTAAAACGCTTAAGGCGGGAACTTATGCTATTTTCACTAAGCCAGGAAAAACTATGTGGGAGGTAATCTTCTACACGGATATCAACAATTGGGGTACTCCAAGAGAATGGGATGAAAGCAAAGTAGCGGCTAGAAGCATGGTGCAAGTCTTCAACATGGAAATGCCCGTGGAAACCTTTACTATTACCATTGACGACCTGCACAATAATGGAGCAAGCTTGGGCATGATTTGGGAAAACACCTATGTGGGCGTGAAGTTCGAGGTACCTACAGGAGCAAAAGCAGATAAGAGTATTACCAAATTGATGGCAGGTCCTTCTGCGAATGAATATTATGCTGCTGCATCGTATTATCTTGATGAAGATAAAGACTTGAACAAAGCAAAAGAATGGATAGATAAAGCTGTTTCCATGAACGAAAATGGATATTGGTTGATGCGCAAGCAATCTTTGATTTACGCCAAGCTTGGCGATAAAAAAGCAGCAATTGAGGCAGCTAAGAAATCCATGGCAGCGGCAGAGACTGCTGGTAATTCCGACTATGTAAAACTTAACAAGGATTCCTTGAAAGAGTGGGGGGCGTTATAAACTTTCCAAATTCTTAAAAGAAAGAAGCCTACCCTTTGGGTGGGCTTTATTTTTTTACGGGAGGTCGTTGTAGCAGTCCGTCAAAACTTTCCAATACCACAGCGAGTAGAATAACCATCAAGCAGCCAAAAGCATTTAGCCACAGATAAGACATCCAATCCATTAGCATAGCTATAATTACGATAACCTGAGTAACTACGGCGGAGATAAATACAGCGTTTCCCCGAACGAATTTGAAAAAGAAGGCCAATAAAAACACCCCAAGCACATTGCCATAAAAGATGGAGCCAATAATGTTGACCAACTGGATAAGATTGTCAAAAAGGTTGGCTACACAGGCTATGATGATAGCCAAAACACCCCAAAGCAAAGTAAAGAACTTTGTCGCCTGCAAATAGTGCTTCTCGTCCTTATCCTTTTTCTGTTGTCTTTTATACAAATCCAAGGCCGTAATAGTGCCAAGAGCATTTAGTTCGGAGGCTGTGGATGACATTGCCGCAGAAAGAATTACGGCGAGCAAGAGGCCAATTAGACCGTTGGGCAGGTTGTTTAGAATAAAATGAATAAAAACATAGTCCTTATCGTTGGTTTCCACGCTTTCATCTGCCTG
>JBCBCH010000359.1:0-3401 GCA_038530835.1 Bacteroidota bacterium
AATTCTGCTAAGCCCTTAAGTCGACCAAGACCGGGATAGCCAGGATTGGTTTTCTTGTGTAAATCATCCAATACTTGATGACCATGGTCCGGACGCATAGGCAACGAAGTATTGCGTTGTTGTTGGAGTGTCAAAAGGGATTTCATGACCTCAAACATGGGTACATCGCCTTCCAAATGATTGGCTTCATGGAAATTTCCCAATGAATCCCGTTGCGTGCTTCTGAGATGCACAAAATGAATGCGCTCTCCAAATTGTGCAATCATTTCAGGCAAATCATTATCTTCTCTTACACCTAAAGAGCCCGTGCAAAAGGTAAGTCCGTTGTTGGGACTAGGGGTTTCCTCAAAAATTCGCTCAATATCTGAAGTTGTACTTACCACCCGCGGTAATCCAAATAGGGAAAAAGGAGGGTCATCCGGGTGAATGGCCATTTTGATGCCGACTTCGTCACAAACAGGAATAATGGCATCCAAAAAAAGTTTTAAGTGCAACGCCAACGTATCTGCGTCTATCTCCAAGTATCGGTCCAGTTGGGCTTGAAACTGTTCTAGTGTATATCCTTCTTCGCTTCCGGGAAGGCCTGCAATAATTGTCTGGGTCAAAGTTTGAAGCTGTTCAGATGAAACTTGGTTTACATAGTCTTGAGCAGATTTAAGTTCTGATTTGGAGTAATCCTTCTTTGCGTTAGGTCTTTTTAATACGAAACAGTCAAACGCCACGTACGCTGCTCTTTCAAAACGAAGGGCTTTAGCACCGGTTGGCAGTTCGTATTCTAAATCCGTACGCGTCCAATCCAAAACAGGCATGAAATTATAGCAAACCACATGGATTCCGCACTCGGAAAGATTTCTCAAAGTGGTTTTATAGTTCTGAATATAGCATTCGAACGGGCCACTTCGTGTCTTGATATCTTCATGAACGGGAACACTTTCGACCACGGACCAAACCAATCCTGCTTTTTCAATTTCGGTCTTTCGTTGCTGAATCGCTTCTATTGACCATACTTCTCCATTCGGGATATGATGCAAGGCGCTCACTACGCCTGTAGCACCCGATTGCTGAATATCCGACAAACTTACGGGGTCATTCGGACCGTACCAACGCATGGTTTGTTCTAGTAGTTTCATCTTTTAATCATCTTATACCCCAGAATATGCTCCAAAGCCGCCATCAATGGCCATAATGGTTCCCGTTACAAACTTTGAGGCATCACTGCAGAGGTAGTGAACCGCTCCAAAAAGTTCGTCTGGGGACCCAAATCGTCCCATGGGCGTATTGGTCACAATTTGATTACCTCTGGCCGTAAGCGAACCGCTTTCTTCGGTCAGCAACGCCTTATTTTGTTTCGTCAAGAAAAACCCTGGTGCAATTGCATTCACTCTGAGACCCTCACCATACTTTTGTGCAAACTCCACTGCCAACCAACGCGTCAAATTATCAATGGCCGCTTTTGAAGAGGAATACCCCATAACTCTTGTCAAAGGTCGTTCTGCGGACATGCTCGACACATTGATGATGGAACCTTGATTGTTTTCCAGAAACAAAGGCAGAAAGACTTTTGTAGGTAGATAAGTGCCTATATAATTTAAGTCAATGATGTTGCGCAACGCTGTCGTGTCACTATCCAGCAAACTTTGGTCAGGAGTAATCGTTGCCCCTCCCATGTTTCCACCAGCGGCGTTAATCAGTCCATCAATTTGCCCAAAATTTTGTTTTAGTGTTTTCTGGGCTTCAAGCAATTGTTGCTCATCCGTTACATCCGCAATAAGCGGAAATGCTTTTCCTCCTGAATTTTCGATTTCTTGCTGAAGCACTTTCGCCGAATCTGAATTGCGGGCCAAAAGGCCTACTTGGACACTATTTGCCGCTAAGTATTTTGCCATTGCAGAGCCCAAAACTCCTGTAGCTCCTGTTATGACGATGACTTTATCTTGTATGTCAAATAGTTGGTTCATGTTTTCAAATTTAGAGTGAGATTCCCCGTTTCCAGGGGATAAAATCATCTTGTCCAAGCATTTGTGCCTTGGTCTTCAATTTTCCACTAGCTACCGCAATGATGAACTCAAGCAGTTCCTCTCCCATTTGAGGAATGGTTTTGGCACCAGTTATCACGGGGCCAGCATCAAGGTCAATAATATCGGGCATTCGCTCCGCCAAAGCTGAATTGGAGGAAATTTTGACCACTGGAGTGATAGGATTTCCCGTTGGGGTGCCCAAACCCGTAGTAAACAGGATAATATTTGCTCCGGAGCCAGCTAAAGCCGTAGTACTTTCAACATCATTCCCTGGCGTGCAAAGCAAATTCAATCCCGATTCGGTGGCATACTCCGCATAATCCAATACGGCCACAACAGGCGAAGTCCCTCCCTTTTTGGCCGCCCCTGCACTTTTCATCGCATCCGTGATAAGTCCATCTTTAATATTTCCCGGACTCGGATTCATATCAAATCCAGAACCTATCGCCACTGCCGCTTCCGAATAAGATTTCATCAATTCCACGAATTTATCCGCAGTCTCTTGGGTGGTACATCGATTGATGAGTTGTTGTTCCACCCCACAAAGCTCAGGAAACTCGGCAAGCATGGTTTTTCCGCCCAAAGCGACTACTAAATCAGAGGCATATCCTACCGTGGGGTTTGCCGAAATACCCGAAAACCCATCAGAACCCCCACATTCCAGACCCAAAGTAAGCTTGCTTAGTGGAGCGGGCTTACGTTGGTTTTCGTTTGCTTGGGTTAGTCCTTCAAACGTTTTTTGAATGGCGTTGGTCAATAAGGTCTCCTCGGTGCCTTGTTGCTGCTGGTCTAAAATGTGGAGGGGTTTGTCAAAATTTGGATTTAATTGTTTCAGCTTCTCTTGAAGGATGTGAATTTGGGCATTTTGGCAGCCCAAACTCAAAATAGTACCTCCTGCTACATTTGGATGGTTCAAATAGCCCGCAATCAAGGCGCAAAGCATATCAGAATCTTGTCGGATTCCGCCACAACCGCCTTGATGGGTTAAAAACTTAATTCCATCCACATTAGGAAAAATAGGCGAGGTTTCATGAATCTCTTCCTGAAACTCCAAAGGCTTCGCCGGAACGTCTTCACTTTGGTGTTTCGCCACCAAACGCCTCACCAAACTTTTGTATGGATTGGGTTTCACGAAGCCAAGCTCTTCCAGAAAAGCATCCTTCATCACCATTACATTTCGGTTCTCACAAAATACAAGCGGTACAACCACCCAATAATTGGCGGTTCCTACTTGCCCATCCCCTCTATGATAGCCCTCAAAAGTTCTTCCCTGAAATTTGGTAACATCGGGTTGGTTCCAATTTAGGTTCACTTCGCGTTCTTCAAACGTTTCCGTTTTATGCGTAGTGTTTTCAACACGAAGCACTTGTCCCGCTCTTAGGG
>JBCBCH010000360.1:0-3400 GCA_038530835.1 Bacteroidota bacterium
CATTAAAGAAAGTAGAGATTGCCTCTACATCTTCCGTTTGCAAGGCTTCGGCAAACCGTTGGCTTTGCAAAGCAATGCGTGAAACATTTTCCTCCTGTGCCCTCAAACCAGCAGTAAAAAGGAATAGCGACAGAATTAAATGGAGTTTTCCCATTTTTTGAACTTTTGTTACTGCTATTATTGACCGGGTTGAATCATTTCATGAAGGGTGCCCCAACCCGTAGGGCTTTCAGGTAAGGGAACATAAACCAAAAGGGTACGACCCCTGTACACGAAGGATGGGTCACCATTCTTGGGAGTTAGCTTCAATGCAAATTTGGCTTGCAACAGTACCATATCTTTTCGAATGTGCATTTTTTCTGTAGTTCTATCATCCATAAACTCCATGTCGAATTGGCTCATGGTTTGGCGCAGCCCTTCAATGACTTCTTCTCGATTGTTCACAACATTATCAAAGGCCAAGGCCTTGGTAACATCGAGATGATGGTATTTTGCAATGGTGGCCAAATCCCCTTCCAAAAAAGCCTTTCGAACAGCAATGTTGGTTTCGTCAATGGCTTTTTCTACTTCCAGTTTCCAAGAAGCACTTTCTTCTTGACCGTAAATAGTATTCCCCACACAGCAAAGAAAAAAGGCGATTCCCAAGAAAATTTTACTTCTCTTGCTTGATACGTGTAAAAGTGCCGCCATAAAAGTTGCCGGTGGGTTGGTCGTTTGCGTCATATTGATTGGATTTTAATTCATACGTATCTTCATTAAGCCATTCGTAGCTATACTTTCGGTAGGTTCCCTCAGGTTCGCTACCGGTGAAGCGCATAGTTAGGAAAACGTTTCCGTCAGTATCAATAGTCCCTTCCCCCAGACCAATACGATGCGGATAAAAACTAGACTGCATCACCACTTTTTCGGTACTTGGATTATAGGTCCATAGCGCATGGCCTCTTGCGCTGGGGGCTTGAACTTTCCATTCAAGGCTACTCGGCGTATTGTTAACCGTACAAATCGTGTGGTGGTTAGGTAAGTAGAGCGTGTCGATTTTGTTTTCGGTTTCGCCTGAAAACCACAAATCATCTTGCAGGGTCCATTCTCCTACATACCGTTCGAAAGGATTCTTCATCGGTTGTACATATCGAAAGTGGTATGGTTTGGATTCCTGCTTGACTTCCGACAGTTTGAGAAAACGCGCATCCCCAGCTTCCCATTCCACTTGGTTCAGTACAAACTTGAAGTAGAGTTCAGAAGATTTCCCTGCCTCAAAAGGTACAGATACCTCATAAATACCTGATTCGTTTGATGGATGGAGGGGCGTGTCCAAAACCCAAGTAAGTGGCGCTACGTTTCCTCGTAGCCCAATGGTCAGCATACTATCCTCTGAAAAACTTGGCAAGTCTCGCACATCCAACCGGAATGAAATGGTTTGTTGCGCACTGCACAAAGAAGTAACTAAAAATAGGTGAAAACATAGCGCTTTAGGATATCGCATGGTACAGGTTTAGGCCACGAATGAAAGCAGTAACCCCAACAATTGGAAATTAGTTTGATTTGTGTGCTTCTTCCATTGACCAACGGAGCCTTTTGAAGGATGAAAAATGAAAAAAACCTTAACAGACGTTGGTCAAGTATTCTCGTCCGTTGGTCAATCTAACCCTATTTGAAACCGCAATGGCCAAAGTTTTAAGTATTTTAGATTTTGATGGAATTAAGAAAAATGGGCGGCAGCATATGGCATTTTGTTGTGCGGTATAAATTATACCATTTGGTTTTTTGGTTTTGTTACCATTACTTCTGGTGGGCTGTAACCTCTGGCAGCGCAACGGATGCCATGAACAATATTTTCTTCTCCAACTATTCCATCAAGTTTGCTTCTTATGTTCTTTTGCAGGCTTTGGGGGTATATGTCAACTTGTATTATCTAATTCCAAGGTTCCTGAAACCTGGAAAATACCCACTATACATTACGCTCTTTTTGTCCACAATTCTATTGGTCTCATTTGGTATTACCGGTGGTTATTTCCTCAACGCTTATGTTACCGGAATTCCGTTTGAAACCCTTTTTTACGTTAAACCTGGGGAATACATCCAACTTTGGAAAAGCGGTCCCCTATCCTCTACGGTGGCCAGCATGACCTTGGCCATGAGCATAAAGCTTACCAAAAACTGGATAGCGGCCGAACAGCATAGAACCACTGTGGAAAAGGAAAAGCTGGAAACGGAACTCAAGTTCCTGCGTTCTCAGCTCAATCCACACTTCTTGTTCAATACCATCAACTCCATTTTTGTGCTGATCCATAAAAACCAGGATTTGGCCTCGGACTCCTTGGCGAAGTTTTCCGAATTGTTGCGGTATCAACTCTACCATTGCAATGAACCGATGATTACCCTCGCCAAAGAAGTGGAATATTTGGAAAACTTCATTGAGTTGGAAACCCTTCGTCACGACACACATAATCTGGACCTACAAGTGCATTTGAACAAGACCGGGATGGGTTCCTATGGGATTGCACCCTTTTTACTAATTCCCTTTGTTGAAAACGCCTTCAAACACATTTCACATTTCAAAAACCAAAGAAACTGGATAAATGTAGGATTTGAGCTCAAGGAAAACTCCCTCCATTTTTCCGTAACGAATTCGAGGACGATGCTACAGGTGGCATCCGAACCCATCAAAAATTCTGGAATTGGTCTGGCCAACGTGGAAAGACGTTTGGAACTACGCTATCCGAACAAGCATTTTTTGGAAATCAAACAAGAAGACCAAATGTATTCGGTGAAGTTGAAAGTCCAACTGGAAACTATTGACCAAATGCAAGCCAAAATCGCCTGACCATGATACACTGCGCTATTATTGACGATGAGCCTTTGGCAAGAGAGTGTTTGATGGAGTATGTTTCGAAAATCGACTTTCTTGAATTGGCAGGCACTGGTGAAAATCCCACAAGCTTGACCAAAATTGCCGAAAATGGTCCTATCGATTTGATTTTCTTGGATATTCAGATGCCTATACTCAATGGAATTGACTATTTAAAAAACACGCAACACCGTCCTATGGTTATTATTACGACAGCATATTCCGAATATGCTTTGGAGGGTTACGAATTGGATGTCATTGATTACTTGCTAAAGCCTATTACTTTTGGTAGGTTTTTTAAAGCAATACATAAAGCAAAGGATTCTTATAGCAAACCAATCAATGCTTTACAAAACGAAGTAAATGTCGAAGGGAATTGGTTTTTTGTGAAATCCAATGGCGTATATGAAAAGATTTGGAACGACAAAATTCTATACGTCGAATCCCTACAGAACTATATCGTCATACATATGGATGGTGAAAAACATATGGTTTTGATGACCTTGAAAAACATAGAGAACATCCTTGGTGAGGCCTTCATCCGCATTCATA
>JBCBCH010000361.1:0-3390 GCA_038530835.1 Bacteroidota bacterium
TGAAAATCTGGAAAAACATTGACAGCTACGACCCCAAAAAAGGAAGATTCTACACTTGGGCCTATCGCATTGCAAGAAATACGGTGTTAAATAACATACGAAAACAAAAAAACCTCATCCAAACCGAGGAATTAGGTGTACATACCAATACAGAAGTCGAAGAAAACCCAAAAGACTTTACCGTTCTAGAGGGTTCTTTGGCGCAATTGGAACCCCATCATCAGCGAGCGATTACGCTGGTCTATTATATGGGACATACGCATCATGAAGCGCATAAACTGATGGATGTGCCTTTGGGTACTTTCAAATCGTATATCCGTCAAGCGTTAAAGCAATTGAAAACCATTTATGGTAGGGAGTTGATTTTGGTTTGGTCTTTTTTTGAAATGATGATATGATGGAAAAGAAGCGAATAGTAGAGGAAGGATTACTGGAACAATATTTAATTGGGGATTTGCCGTTGGACCAACAGCTTCATGTGGAGCAGTTGTTGGAAAAAGATGCATCGCTGAGAGAGGAATATGCGCAAATGGAAGCAAGTTTTGAAGCCCTGGCATTCGAACAATCCATAACACCACCTAAGGAGATAAAAGAACGGCTTAAATCCGCAATCGATAAGAATCCTTCATTCGGATACCAGAAGATTGCATTTCCCATAGCAGCAGGATTGGCTATTTTATTCGGTTTAAGCACGTTTTGGATGTTTGCCAAATGGCAATCAACTGAAACGGACTTGCAAGACTTGCAAAACCAAACCAGTAGTTTGCAAAGTAGAATCCAAAGTATAGAGGATAGCTACCAAACTGTGAACACCAATCTGGAAAACATCAACAACGGTCAGGTAATCCCAGTGGTTTTATATGGAAATCAGAAAGCACCGGGCTCACGTGTTGTGGCCTACGTCAACCACGACCAAAAAATCGTTTTTGTAAATCCTGAAACCCTTCCGCCATTACCTGCGGATAAAACCTACCAAATGTGGAGTGACGTTGAGGGTGAGATGATTGACATGGGACTCTTGGATTCCAAAAGGAATTTGATTGAGCTGAAATACATTGAAGCAGCTGAGTCTTTGAACATTACCATTGAACCTGCCGGAGGTAATGACCATCCTACTGTATCGGATTTGGTATCCTATGTTACTTTATAGCGGAATTCATTAAGCAACTTCTGAAGGCTTTCCGTACAAATCAAAATCTGTGGCTTCAGTTATTTGCACGTCCGAAAAGCCTCCAATTTTCAAATAGTGCTCCCGCGCATCGATTAAGACCTCATTGTCTACGTCCGGTGAATCATATTCGGTTCGACCTACAAAGTAATTGCCTTCTTTCCGGTCAATAAGGCAGCGGAAGGTTTTCCCCAGTTTTTCTTGATTGAGCTCCCACGAAATCTGTGATTGGATTTCCATGATTTCGTTGGCTCGTTCTTGCTTTACATCCTCGGGTACGTCATCTTCAAGCTGATAGGCGTGGGTATTCTCCTCGTGGCTATAGGTAAAACAACCCAATCGTTCAAAACGCATCGCTTTGACCCATTCTCGAAGCACTTCAAAATCTGCTTCAGTTTCACCAGGATACCCTACAATCAAGGTCGTACGTATGGCCATGTCAGGAACCATATGCCTAAAATCTTCCAGCAATTTTGTGGTTTTAGCCCGAGTTGTGCCCCTGCGCATACTCTTTAAAATAGGGTCTGCGATATGCTGCAAAGGAATATCAATATAATTGCAGATTTTGGGTTCGTTTTTCATGACCTCAAGTACATCCATGGGAAAACCTGTTGGAAAGGCATAGTGCAAACGAATCCATTCAATCCCATCAACCTTGGCCAAAGCCTTTAAAAGGGTAGCCAAACGTCTTTCCTTGTACAAATCCAAGCCATAGTAGGTCAAATCCTGAGCGATGAGAATCAACTCTTTGACACCATCTGCTGCTAGTTTTTCAGCTTCTACTACCAAGTCTTCAATCGGGGTACTTTTATGTTTTCCGCGCATCAATGGGATAGCACAAAACGAACACGGACGGTCACAACCTTCGGCAATTTTTAAATAGGCGTAGTTTTTGGGCGTAGTGGTCAAACGCTCACCGATAAGTTCATGTTTGTAATCTGCTCCGAGCGCTTTGAGAAGCTGTGGTAGGTCAGTCGTTCCAAAATAAGCATCCACATCTGGGATTTCGGCCTCTAAATCTGGTTTGTAGCGCTCGCTAAGGCAGCCCGTTACAAAAACTTTATCCACGACACCATCTTCTTTTTGCTTTACGTATTCAAGTATGGTGTTTACGCTTTCTTCCTTGGCATTGGCAATAAAACCGCAGGTATTCACTACTACGATATTGCCCTCTTCTTGATGAACTACCTCCTTATCATTGGCCTTCAACTGCCCCATCAAAACCTCAGAGTCGTAAACATTCTTACTGCACCCTAAGGTCACTACATTAATTCGGTTCTTTTTTAATGACTTTGTCCGCATGATTTCAACTAGGCTGCAAAAATAAGATAACCCAATGCATTACAACGATTTGCCCGAATATTTTTAGGTTTTCCACGTTAAACCTTAACAGGCCCAAACCGTCTTACAAAGAAAACCGCCATGGCGAAACAAGTCTATCTCCTACTTTTATGTTATTTGTTCATTTCTGCTTGTTCTTCGGAAAGTTCGGAGGGTGAAACCCCTATTGATGAACAACCGGTACCCACGAATCTCTACTTCCCACCTGCAAACGCTCCTGATTGGGCTACGGTGTCTGCCACTCAATTGGATTGGAATGTTGGAGAGGAGGACGCGTTGCGTTCCTTTTTGGATGATAATGGTACCAAAGCCTTCATAATACTCAAAAATGGAAGAATTGTTTTGGAATGGTACTTTGATGAACATACCCAAAACACCAGTTGGTACTGGGCTTCCGCTGGAAAAACATTGACCGCTTTTACCGTGGGAATCGCCCAGGAGCAAGGGTTTTTGGATATTGATAATTCCACTTCGGACTACTTGGGTGAAGCTTGGACTTCAATACCCTTGGATAAAGAAGCGCTCATTACGGTTAAACATCAGTTGACCATGACATCTGGTCTCAACGAAGGAGAATTTGAATGTTATGACCCTAGTTGCTTGACCTATGTAAGTGATGCGGGAACTCGTTGGGCTTATCACAATGGTCCCTACACGCTACTTCAACAAGTTGTTGCGAATGCTACCGGGGAAGATTGGAGTGACTACTTCAACGCCCAAATTCGTGATAAGGTAGGAATGGATGGTTTTTGGTTCAACACCGACCCGAATAACATATTTTTTAGTAACGCCCGGAGTATGGCCCGCTTTGGTATCCTAAACTTGAACAACGGGGTTTGGGACGGAGAAACCCTATTAGGCGATACAACCTATCGTACCGC
>JBCBCH010000362.1:0-3384 GCA_038530835.1 Bacteroidota bacterium
CGCAAGATAACATTGACGCCTTTTTACTGTATTGTGATGATAAAATTCCATCACAAACCCTTCTGAAAAAAGAAAATGAATTTCAGCTTATTGATTTTCTCGTTTCGCAGAGCAAAGATTATTTGGCCTCCCTTGAAGAATAGCCTCTTCATATTTCTATTGGCATTTTCGCTTTTTTCCGTTCGAGCACAAGATGCCCCTTCTAAAATGCTGCAGGGCGAAGTAGATGGTTCTGGCAAGGATGTGGTAGGTGTGGTGGTTCAAAATGTTACCAAAAAGGATGCCGTGATTACGGATATAGACGGCAGATTTTCAATTAAAGTAAGCCTTGGGGATACTTTGGTGTTTTCCGCTGTACAGTTTAAAAGAAAGCAGTTGGTGATTTCCCAAAATTTGTATAGCTCTAGTTATGTTATCGTTAGCTTGGAAGAGTTCGTCAACGAACTTAGGGAAGTTGTGGTGCGCCCTTATAATTTGTCTGGAAATCTAGACCAAGATTTAGGGGGATTGACCTTGGAAAAAGATGTAAGTGCCGAAGCACTCAAATTGCCCAATGCCGGAGTCCGCATTAAAACACAAAGCGAACGGAAATTGCAACAAGCCGCTGGAGGAAAGTTTAATGTAGGAATGATATTGAGTCCTCCGCTTGATCCTATCATAAATGCCATTACGGGGCGGACCAAAATGCTAAAAAATCGAGTTAAAGTCGATAACACCTATGCCCGTACCCAAAGAGTTCAAAACTTCTATGCCGATTCGCTTTTTGAAGCCACTCTGAAGATTCCCAAAGGCAAGATAGATGACTTTATGTACTATTGTGAGGTAGACGATGCTTTTCAAAAAGCAGTGGACTCCAAAGACAAATTGCGTATCCTAGACTTTATGATTGCGAAAAGCAGGGCGTATCGCGAAGACAACAATTTGGATTGAATCGCGTATTATGAAGTATTCGTGGATTTCCATTTTGGTTTTTCTCTTCCTTTTTCAAAACGTTTTAGGTCAGGAAACAAAACTCCTAAAGGGAAGAGTGGTAGCAAAGGGGAAAGATGTCGTAGGGGTGGCGGTGCAAAATGGTAGCGTCAGAACGGGAACAATCACAGGCGTTGATGGAAATTTTTCAATTCTAGTAAAACAAAATGATACGTTGATTTTCTCTGCAGTGCAGTTTACACGGAAAACTTTCGTAGTGACTGAAGCGATTTTTGATGCGGAATTTATTCAAGTATCCCTGGAAGAGTTTGTCAACACTTTGGATGAGGTCGTGGTGCGACCTTACAATCTTTCCGGTGACCTTGGCACGGATTTGGCAAGTCTAAAGTTGGCAAAAGATGTGAGCGCAGAGGCATTGCAATTGCCCAATGCAGATGTGAAAATCATCTCTCAGAGTGAAAACAAACTCAATGATGCTGACAATGGTAAATTTGTGTACATCGTCCCAATGGGAATTAGCATCAACGTGAACAAATTGCTCAATCGCATTAGTGGTCGTACTAAACAAATGAAAGATAGGGTGGCATTGGATGCATCGTATGCGACGATACAAGAGATAGAAGAAAAATATATGGATTCCCTATTCGTGACCCAATTGAAAATCCCAGAGGAAAGATTGTTCGATTTTTTCCATTATTGCCAAATGAACGAAACCTTTGAAGCGGTACAAGCGAATGAAAATGAGCTGATGTTATGGGAATTTTTGGTGGCACAAAGCAAATCTTATCGAAAAATCAATAGCTTGGAGGATGAATAAAATCAGTTTGATGAATACTATCAGAACGTTGAAACCACGAATGGTTTGGGTTTTCGCCATAGTAATAGCAATATCGGCAAGTTTTGGATTCACAGAAGCCCATAAATTTTATGTGAGTGTGACCAATTTCAAATACGTTGAAGAAGAACAAGCCTTTCAAATTACAAGCCGAATTTTCATTGACGATTTGGATGATGTTCTGGCAGAACGCTATGGCATGGAAATGTACTTGGATACTCCTGATGAAAAAGAAGTTTCGGACAAATACATCAAGAAATATTTTCAAACCAAGTTTTCCGTTGCGTTGAATGGCGAGACCGTACCTTGCAAGTTTTTGGGCAAGCGTTATGAAAATGATGTGGCCATATGCTATTTGGAAGTTGCCGATGTGGATTTAAAAGAAACTCAAAAGTTATCCATAACCAATGAAATCTTAACGGATTTATTCGATGAACAACAAAATATAGTTCATGTGAAATGGGGAAAATCCAAAAAAAGTTTTGTCTTAACCAAGTACAATAATAAAGGTATGTTAAACTTCTAACGCTTTCTTAACTATCAGTTAAAAATAAATTATTTTTCGCGCGTTAAAATCAAGAATGTAATGATGAACAAGAAGTACTATTTCGCTTCATTTTTCTTCCTATTTGCTGTCGCTTTTTCATTTGGACAGGAAGGTGAAACTGAAGAAGAGCCTAGAAAGCCTGGGCACTACAATCAAAGCAAGTTCAAACAATTGTATGAGGAGTTTTCCACTCCAAATACCTACCGTTCCGCCTCAGGAGCTCCTGGACCAGATTATTACCAGCAGCAAGCGGACTATGTAATGGACATTCGTTTGGATGATAAGAATGCAAAAATCTATGGTGAGGAAACCATCACCTACCACAACAATTCCCCTGATAATTTGGAATTTCTTTGGGTGCAGTTGGACCAAAACGTAAGGGCTAGGGATTCCAAGTCTCCGTTGCGAAATGGTGATGCGGTCAATTTTGCCTACTCGGCCAGTCGTTTTAATAGAACCTATAACGAAGAAAAGTTCGATGGTGGATTCAATGTTGAAAGTGTAAAGGATGCGGCGGGCAAACCCCTTTCGCATACCATCAATCGCACCATGATGCGTATCAACCTTCCTCAAGCCTTGAAAAGTGGCGAGAAAGTTTCTTTTAGCATCAAATGGTGGTACAACATTCCCGACCACACCGTGAACCGTGCACGTTCTGGGTATGAGTACTTTGAAAAAGATGGCAACCGCGCCTATGTGATTGCACAGTTTTTCCCTCGTATGGCCGTCTACAATGATGTAGAAGGATGGCAGAACCACCAATTCTGGGGTAGCGGAGAGTTCGCATTACCCTTCGGAAATTATGACGTGAGCATTACCGTACCAGCTGACCATATTTTGGATGCTACGGGAGTACTTCAAAATAGAGATGAAGTATTCTCCAAGGAAATGATGAAGCGTTACAAGGCGGCTAAGAAATCGTATGACAAGCCTGTTATCATTGTTACCCAAGAAGAAGCCGAAGCTGCTGAAAAAGGATTTTCAGATAAGACTAAAACTTGGAAGTTCAAGGCCACTAATGTACGAGACTACGGTTTCGCTACCTCACGTAAGTTTATCTGGGACATGCAGG
>JBCBCH010000363.1:0-3381 GCA_038530835.1 Bacteroidota bacterium
CCTCAATCCAACCACCTCCATGAAAAATACTTTACATATTCTCGAGAACATCTCTGTAGAAGCCAATATTCCCTTTAAAACCATTGATGGGACGACTCTTGAACTGGATGTATATTATCCCGCAGAAAAGTTGGGTGAAGAACCTTGGGATAAGCTATCGGATATCAAAAAGCCCACCTTAATCTATTTTCATGGAGGTGGTTGGATTGAGGGCGACCGTACCTCACGTTTTTTACACCTACTTCCCTATTTGGAAAAAGACTGGTGCGTAGTAAATGTCGATTACCGTCTATTGGACCAAACCCATGTTTTAGGCTGTTTGAACGATTGTATCGATGCCATCAACTGGGTCAAAGAAAATGCAGGAAAGTATAAGTTCAATCTTGATAAGGTATACCTCTCCGGGGAATCCGCTGGTGGACATTTGGCCCTTTTGGCAGGTATGCGCGATAGTTTTGAAGACGCTGATAATTTTGTGCACATCAAGGAGGTTCCCATAGCTGGAATCATTAATTGGTATGGCATTACCCACATGCAAAGTGCCATTGATTTCTGGAACGATGCTTCGTATACACAAATGATTTTAGACCATTGGACGGGCGACAATCAAGTCTATTTGGATATGGCATCTCCCATAAATCATATTGATGCTGCTACGCCTCCTATCCTAACCATTCATGGTGACGCAGATATAAACGTTGAATTTGAGCAAGCCCATTCCTTTCACAAAGCATTGGAAGCGAAAAAGGTGAAAAACGAGTTAATCCGAATCCCCGGTAAAAAGCATGGTAATTTTTCGGCTGAAGAATTGGAAATGGCTTTTGAAAGAATTTGGAAGTTTTATAATAGCATTGACTAATCCAAACAATACCCAGCCTCAAAAAGACCAAAATGAAAGACAAATTCGCACCCATCAAAACCATCCATTTCACACTATGCACCGGTGTAGCTTTAGTCTACTTTTTACTCGGCGAGGTCTACAAGTTGGATTTTCTGGATTTACCTGAAATCGATACTACAGCGTTGATTTACCTTATTGTGCCTTTTTCGGCATTGTTTGCCAGCAATTTCATGTACAAGAATATTCTAAGGAAGGTGGACCCAAAACTTCCCATGGAATCCCGTATTGGCACCTATCAAACCGCGGTAATTGTACGCTTAGCTATTTTGGAGGGAGCAGCTTTCGCCATCCTCTTTTTAAAAAAAGAACTTTTGGTCATCGGTCTCTTTCTGATTCTCTACATGGCCTTTTTAAGGCCTTCGGAAGACGCTATGAAACGTGATTTCCATTTAGCAGGAAAGTAAGACCGCCTATTTTGGGATATTTTTTTGAAGGCAAGTCGTATTTTTAAGACAAACCTATTCCATATGATGCTCACTAGTGAAGTAAAACAATACATTGACCAAAGCGTTCTGTGTTGGTTGGCCACAGCAGCTACGGATAACATGCCCAATGTATCCCCAAAAGAGGTTTTCACCTTCTTTGATGACCAACACCTTATTATTGCGAACATCGCCTCTCCAAAGAGTGTGAAGAACATTAAAGCCAATCCAAAAGTGTGTGTGAGCTTTATTGACATTTTGGTGCAAAAAGGCTTTCAGCTAAAAGGCACCGCAACGATTTCATCAAAAAAAGATGCGGAGTACTCCGAAATGGAAACCAAATTACTGGAAATCACCAAAGGGAACTACCCCTTTTCCACCATCACCAAAATAAGTGTTGAAGAAGTGCGGCCCATAATTGCCCCCAAATATCATCTTTACCCAGACACTACCGAAAGTCAGCAAATTGAAAGCGCCAAAAAGACCTATGGTTTTTAAACCATGGTGCTTTTCTAATTCTAACTCAAAAACATGGAATTCAGTCTTGACAAATCCATAAGTGTATTGGAACGAACCCCAATGGTGCTTCGCACGCTATTGACCAATTTAAACCCTGAATGGCTTCATGGCAACGAAGGAAAGGATACCTGGAGTCCATATCAAATCTTAGGACATTTGATTCATGGTGAAAAAACCGATTGGCTGGTGCGGGCAAAAATTATTTTGTCTGACCTGTCGGATAAAACCTTCGAACCATTTGACCGGTTTGCACAGGACAAAACTGACGCCACACCTTCATTGGGTTTGCTTCTGGACACTTTTGAAAAGCTCCGAAAAACAAATCTTTCAGAGCTCAAAAGCTTAAGGATTGATGAAGCTTCCTTAGCTAAAACCGGGATGCATCCTGAATTAGGCGTCGCTAGTTTAAAGGAATTGCTTTCCACCTGGACGGTGCATGATTTGGGCCACATTGCCCAAATCACCCGTGTTATGGCAAAGCAATATCAACAGGAAGTCGGGCCATGGAAAGCCTACTTAGGAATTTTGAAGCAATAGTTTGAGCTAAGGTAACTCACTCTCTTTGAGCAAAAGAGCTACTTTTTCATTCCATTCGAGCTGTTTTTCTCGATTTCTGGAAAAATTGGTCTCCCAATCATAGAGCTCTTGATAATCTCTAAGTTCTTTGAGAATATCTTTGTAAATCTTCCGGATTTCAGCCTTTACATTGTCCGAAAAAGAGGTGCGTTTCAGTTTATCGCGCATCTTGCGTGCGAACAGTTCCGCAATATCGAAATGCAGTTGTTCATGTCCCAAAATGAAATCATCACAAATATCCGGTTTATACCAAGACTCATCTGGATAAAAGAACGTATTGACCGTAAAATCAAGCTTTACTTCATGATGGATGAGGTTTGCGGAATATTTGTAGCTGATTCCGCTGGCCGTAGTGGCAGCAGGCACCGCTGCAGGGGGTACTTTACCTCTAAAGTCGGACCATTTGAGTTTTTTGCCCGCTTCCCATTCAATGGTTTCCTGAATTTCTTGTCCGAAACCCAGTGTACAAATACACAGAAACCCGAAAAGCAAACCTACTTTACCCAATGGAACTCAATTACTTTCTCGATATCAGGGTGTAAGCTTTGATGCACAGGACAGGTATTTCCAGTACGTTCCAATATTTTTTTGTCCTTTTCAGAAACATTGGAAGGCAATTCCAAACGCACTTCGATTTTAGAGATTCTTCTGGGATTGGAGGCCATATGTTTGGTCACTTCGGCAACCGAACCCTCTAAATTGACATCCATATCACGGGCTTTAATGCCCATCACCGTTAGCATGCAGCTCGCAAGACCTGTGGCAACCGTATCCGTAGGCGAAAAAGCCTCTCCTTTTCCATTATTGTCTACAGGGGCATCTGTGATAAACGTATTTCCCGAACGCAAGTGTTCACTGGTGGTTCGTAAAGCGCCATTATAGGTTACTCGCGACGTCATCTGATTTGATTTGTTTGATTTGTAAACTATCGTACTCCATAAGGTAAACCGCACGGTTATGATA
>JBCBCH010000364.1:0-3375 GCA_038530835.1 Bacteroidota bacterium
TCAAAAACGACGGTTGATTTCCTCCTATTTTTCCGTGGTGCTCAGTATTGGACTGGTATTGTTTTTATTGGGCGTATTGGGTCTTTTGGTTATCAACACCCAAAAACTGGGCAATCACTTTAAAGAGCAAATCACTCTATCAGTATATTTAAAGGATAATGCCAAGACTGCCGAAATAGAGCAACTCCAGAAAAGTTTGGCCTTCGCCGACTACACCAAAGCCATCACTTATATTTCAAAAGAAGAGGCTGCGGAACAGTATAGTGAGGATATTGGTGAAAATTTCATTGAGTTTTTAGGATACAACCCTCTAAAGAATGCCGTGGATGTAAACCTAAAGGCAGATTTTGTTTCGCCTGCCCAAATTGCTGAAATTGCAGAAGACATTGCTTCCAAAACCTATGTGGACGAAGTAAGCTATGACAAACCTCTCATTGCGCTCTTGAACGATAACGTACGCCGCATTGGTCTTTGGATTTTAATTGCCAGCGGGGTTTTCACATTGATTTCCGTTCTCCTCATCAACAGCTCAATTCGATTGTCCATTTACTCCAAACGCTTTATTATCAAAACGATGCAAATGGTAGGCGCGACCAAAACCTTCATCCGTCGCCCATTTATATGGACAAACATTAAATTGGGCATGCTGGGCGCCTTTCTCGCCCTTATTGCTCTGGGTATTGTCCTTTACTATGTGGACCAAAACTTTCCGGAGTTGGCGCTAACCCAAGACATTCTGGTCTTGGTAGTATTGTTTTTGGGCATTTTCGGATTGGGTGTCATCATCTCATGGGCAAGCACGCATTTTGCCACACAGCGTTTTTTAAACCTTCGCACCGACGACCTGTATTATTAGATTTCTCCCTCCCTTTTTAAGAGGTTGCATTACATCGAGGATTCAACCCACTGTAAAATAGGTTCTGATTTATGACGTTTTATTGGGACGACCCCATTCAGCATGAAAAAAACCATTATCGCCGCTAGCGCTCTTTTTGTGCTATCGTGTGCTTCAGATAGCGAATCCCCCAATCCCGCAGATGAGATTCCGGGAGGGGATGAAAACAGCAGTATCTTATTCGAAAACCAAGATTTTGATGTTGACGAACACTCCCCAAATGGAACCGTAATTGGCACCGTGGAAGCCAGTACCAATTCAGGAGCTGCCCTAACCTACACCATAGATGATGATAGTGGGGTGGAAGTGAATGAAATCACTGGGCAACTTAGCGTTGGGCCTAATTTGACACTTGATTTCGAAACTGCCCAAACGCTAGATTTCACCGTGACTGCTTTTGATGGCGGAAATCTTGTGGACAGAACCTTTCAACTAAGCGTCAATAATAGAGAAGAGTATGATTTGCTCAATATGGAAGAAAAAAGCAAGGTGGATTACTTTAAGTACTTGACCTTGTGGCAAGACCCCTCCAGTACATCTTTGAACAACACTTTGCGATGGGATGTACCCATGCGCTTGTTTTTGGATGGAGCCATCACAAACAATCATAGGTCGACTATAGAAACCAGTTTGGAACAATTCAATACCATATTTGAGGATAGTTCTTTTGGAGTTTCCCTAGTTCCCACGCAACAGGAATCCAATACCCATTTATTTTTTGGTTCCAGTAGTGAAATGCAGAATTTATGGCCAGACATCCATGATGATTTAAATGGGGCCACTATTCCGGGCTATGCCACCTTTAGTTTTGCAGGTCACCGAATATTGTCGGCCAGAATATGGCTTACCAGCACTAGTCCGGTCGTTTTTGCACATGAGCTTGGACATGCCTTGGGCTTGGGGCATTCCAATGCGTGTGATAGTGTCAAAAGCTTTATGTGCCCAACGGTAAACAACAGCCATTCCATTTCGCCAGTGGAACAAGAAATTTTAGCTTATTTGTACAATGATGACATCCCAAGTGGATTGGTTTTGTCGGAAATAGAATTCGTATTGGCCACCGCGATTCTGAAACAAAAGGGGCGATAGTTCGCTTCAAAATCGATTTTCAAAACAAATTTCTAGTAACTTTCCGTATTCTGAATACATTTGCAACATGGGTAAGAAAAGTAAACAGGCAGCAAAGCCAACAAAGCAGTTTATCTTCCAAAAGAAAAACTACACCTTCTTGTTTATCGGATTGGGTTTCATCGCACTGGGGTTTATTCTTATGGCCGGTGGTGGTAGCGACGACCCCAATGTGTTCAATCCTGAGATATACAATTTCAGAAGAATCCGATTGGCACCTACCTTAGTACTTATTGGACTTGGTATTCAGGTATATGCCATTTTATTGAACCCTAACAAAAAGAAATCTTAGGCTTGGAGATTATAGACGCCATCATTCTCGGCATCATTCAAGGTCTTACGGAATTTTTACCCGTCTCTTCCAGTGGTCACTTAGAATTGGGAAAAGCCATTCTAGGGGCGGATTCTTTACCAGAAGAGAGCTTGCTGTTTACCGTGGTACTTCACTTTGCAACCGCATTAAGTACTTTAGTGGTTTTCCGAAAAGATGTTGCCGCAATTTTAAAAGGTTTATTCCAATTCAAGTGGAATGAGGAAACCCAATTCTCCTTAAAAATTATCATCTCAATGATTCCTGCCGCGTTAGTGGGCTTCTTGTTGGAGGATTTTCTGGAAGTATTTTTTGATGGGGCCATCATCATCGTAGGCATCATGTTGGTTATCACGGCCATTCTGTTGTATTTGGCCGATATGGCAAAAACCACGAACAAAGATGTGTCCTTCCGAAGTGCTTTTGTGATTGGGGTGGCTCAAGCTGTTGCCATTCTACCTGGCATATCCCGAAGTGGTGCTACCATTTCTGCTGCCGTGCTTTTAGGGGTGGACAAAACCAAATCCGCACGCTTTTCTTTCTTGATGGTTGTTCCCTTGATTTTAGGGAAAATGGCCAAAGACCTTTTAAGTGGCGATGTCAATTTCGTCGGTGATCAAGCGGTTGCAATGGGTGCTGGCTTTGCCGCTGCTTTTATTGCTGGACTTGCCGCATGTACCTGGATGATAAAGTTGGTCCGTCAAAGCAAACTCACTTATTTTGCCATCTACTGCCTTATCGTGGGCTTGATTGCCATCGCTTGGAGCGTTTTCGGTTAATTTGCATACCGTTTCGACTTTATGAAAACTGCGCAAGACTTTCTCGAGGGACAAATCCTGCTTATCGACAAGCCATTGGAGTGGAGCTCCTTTCAAGCCGTCAACAAATTAAAATGGGTGATTCGCAAACGTTTTGATTTAAAAAAAATCAAGATAGGTCATGCGGGAACGCTGGACCCCCTTGTAGCTCTGGAATCTTTTTGGTGAACTTTCCGGTGCAAATCAACAAAAGCCCAGTAGCAAGGGGGTCCAGCGTTCCCGCA
>JBCBCH010000365.1:0-3368 GCA_038530835.1 Bacteroidota bacterium
ATGGATTCCAGAGCAAACCAATCAATAAAATGAAAGTTTACGCGTTAGGATTTTAATGATTCGAAAATAATTTTTAATTAAATGCGATTTTGCTTGACAAATTCGGTTTAAAAATTATTTTTGCAAAAATTTTAAAATCAAACCGTTACTATGTACTGGACATTAGAATTAGCTTCATATTTAAGTGATGCGCCTTGGCCAGCCACCAAAGACGAACTCATAGATTACGCGATTAGGACAGGAGCCCCTCTTGAGGTTGTAGAGAACTTACAATCCATGGAAGAAGAAGGCGGTGAGGTATACGAATCCATCGAAGAAATTTGGCCCGATTATCCTACCGAAGAGGACTACCTCTGGAATGAAGATGAGTACTAGAATCATCCGACAAACGAACTAAAAAGTCTCTTCTTGAGGCTTTTTTTTATGTAATTTTGACACCTTCGCAAAGAAGTTCGCCCGTTCTTTGGGGTTGGAACAGCTTTTGCTAATCAAAAGAAAAACATCTCATGAGTTTTATCAATTCCGTACTGAAGGTATTTGTTGGGGATAAATCGGAAAAAGACGTCAAAGCGCTACAGCCTTTGGTAAAACAAATCAAATCACACGAGCAAGAACTTAGCAGCTTGTCCATTGACGAACTTCGTCAACGAACCGACAAATTCAAAACTCAAATCAAAGCCGACCGCAAGGCGTTGGATGACCAAATTGAAGCTTTAAAAGAAGAGGTTCAAAACTCTACGGATATTGATAGAAACGAGGAGATTTATGGCGAAATCGACAAGCTTGAAGAAGAAGCCTATAAAATATCAGAAAAGACCTTAAACGATATTCTGCCCGAAGCCTTTGCGGTGATGAAAGAAACCGCAAGCCGATTTGCCCACAATACTACCCTTGAAGTTACCGCAACGGAATTCGACCGTATGCTTTCTGGTAGTAAAGACTACGTCACTTTGCAAGGGGATAAAGCTATTTGGAAAAACTCTTGGGATGCCGCGGGAAAAGAAGTCACTTGGGACATGATTCATTATGATGTCCAATTGATTGGGGGTATTTCATTGCACCAAGGTAAAATAGCAGAGATGCAAACCGGGGAAGGAAAAACCCTTGTAGCTACCCTCCCCCTATACTTAAACGCACTTTCTGGTAAAGGAGCCCATCTGGTTACCGTAAACGATTATCTGGCCAAGCGGGATAGTGCTTGGATGGCGCCACTTTTCGAATTCCATGGACTTTCCGTGGATTGTATTGATAAGCACCAACCCAATTCCGAAGGGAGACGTGCTGCCTATAACGCTGACATTACCTATGGTACCAACAACGAATTCGGTTTTGACTATTTAAGAGATAATATGGCGCATGCGCCAAATGATTTGGTCCAAAAACCACATCATTACGCCATTGTGGATGAGGTGGATTCAGTGTTGATTGACGATGCCCGAACTCCATTGATTATTTCTGGACCTGTACCTGAAGGAGACCGCCATGAATTCAACGACTTAAAACCCAAGGTATCTGATATTGTTCAAAAACAACGACAGTATTTGACCGGGGTATTGGCAGAAGCCAAAAAACTCATTAAAGAAGGAGACACCAAAGAGGGTGGTTTCCAATTGCTACGGGTACACCGCGGTTTACCTAAGAACAAGGCCCTTATCAAGTTTTTGAGTGAAGAAGGGGTAAAACAGCTCCTCCAAAAAACCGAAAACTTTTATATGCAAGACAACAATCGCGAAATGCCCAAAGTGGATGCGGAGTTGTTGTTTGTTATTGAAGAAAAGAACAACCAAATCGAGTTGACCGACAAAGGGGTTGATTACCTTTCCGGTGAACAAGAACGTGACTTCTTTGTCATGCCTGATATTGGTGCGGAAATTGCCAAAATCGAAGAGCAAAATCTTGAAATTGAAAAGGAAGCTGAATTGAAAGAGGTTCTTTTCAAGGATTTTTCTGTAAAAAGTGAGCGTATTCATACCATGACCCAGCTTTTAAAGGCCTACACGCTTTTTGAAAAAGATGTGGAATATGTCGTTATGGAGAACAAGGTGATGATTGTGGATGAGCAAACGGGCCGTATTATGGACGGCCGTCGATACTCGGATGGACTACATCAAGCCATTGAAGCGAAAGAGAATGTAAAAATCGAGGCAATGACGCAAACCTTTGCCACGATTACGCTTCAGAATTACTTTAGAATGTACAAAAAGCTTGCGGGAATGACGGGTACAGCAGTGACTGAGGCCGGGGAATTCTGGGAAATCTACAAATTGGACGTGATGGAAATTCCGACCAACCGTCCGATTGCCAGAGATGACCGTCACGATTTGATTTACAAGACCAAACGCGAAAAATACAATGCCATTATTGACGAGGTGACCCAACTGTCCAAAGCAGGGCGACCTATTTTGATTGGTACGACTTCCGTTGAGATTTCAGAACTGCTGTCCAAGCTTTTGAGCGTCCGAAAAGTGCCTCACAATGTTTTGAACGCGAAATTGCATAAAAAAGAGGCTGATATTGTTGCCGAAGCTGGAAACCCTGGGGTGGTGACTATTGCCACCAACATGGCAGGTCGGGGAACGGATATCAAATTGAGTGATGCGGTAAAGACCGCAGGCGGACTTGCCATTATCGGAACGGAAAGACACGACTCCCGTCGGGTAGACCGACAGCTGCGTGGACGTTCGGGTCGTCAGGGAGATGTGGGTAGCTCACAGTTCTATGTTTCTTTGGAAGATAACTTAATGCGTTTGTTCGGTTCGGACCGAGTTGCCAAAATGATGGACCGCATGGGCTTGGAAGAAGGTGAGGTCATTCAGCATTCGATGATGACCAAATCCATTGAACGCGCCCAGAAAAAAGTAGAAGAGAACAACTTCGGTATTCGTAAGCGTCTTTTGGAGTACGATGACGTGATGAATGCGCAGCGTGAAGTGGTCTACAAAAGAAGAAGGCATGCTTTACATGGCGAACGGCTCAAAGTTGATATTGCCAATATGATATATGATACTTCCGAAGTCATTTCCGAGACCAACAAAATGGCCGAGGATTACAAGAACTTTGAGTTTGAGCTTATCAAGTATTTCTCGATTACAGCTCCTGTTTCGGAAGAGGAGTTTAAAAAGCTTTCTTTTCAAGATATTGCTTTAAAGGTATATGAAGCTGCCTATAACTTCTACAAAAGCAAGATGGAACGCAGTGCGGAAATCGCTTTTCGGGTCATTAAAAACGTATACGAAGACAGCAGCAATAATTTCGAACGCATCGTAGTACCCTTCACAGACGGCATCAAAAGCCTAAATGTGGTCACCAACCTCGAAAAATCATATGAAACCAAAGGAGCTCAGTTGATTACGGATTTTGAGAAAAAC
>JBCBCH010000366.1:0-3357 GCA_038530835.1 Bacteroidota bacterium
CAACGAGGGAATAAATAGTTCAAACCTTAAAAAGTCGGTAAAATTGGCATTGGATTATGCCTGTAACTTACCGTCATTGTGGAAGTTAGGAAATTTGGAAACCAAAAGGGCCATCCAATATATGGTCTTCCCCGACGGGATTCGGTATGACTTCAAAAACAAGCTAGTTCAAACTTTTCGGGTCAATGAAATTTTCGCTGCAATCTCCTCATTATCAAGGAATTTGGAAGAAACAAAAAACGGGAATTTTCAACCAATTTGTGAAAAATCCCGTTTAGTGACCGCGGGAGGATTCGAACCCCCAACCCTCAGAGCCGAAATCTGATATTCTATCCAGTTGAACTACGCGGCCTTATATTTTCTTTTCTCCATCGCCTTCCAGAGGCTGTTTTTAAGTATTTTTCCCAAGCCCTCGCCTCGGTTGACTCAGCAAAGGTTTTCTTATAAACAATATGCCAAGGCATATATGCTTTTGTAGACTTGGTCCTTCCGGTATTATGTTCTTGCAATCTTCTAACAAGATTTGTGGTCATGCCCACATAATACCTATCAAAATCTTTACTGTAAAGAACGTAAACCACGTACATTTTCTATCCAGTTAAACCCCGCCTGACCGGACGGGCAGGTACGCGGCCTTATATTTTCTTTTCTCCATCGCCTTCCTGAGGCTGTTTTTAAGTATTTTTCCCAAGCCCTTGCCTCGGTTGACTCGGCAAAGGTTTTCTCATAAACAATATGCCAAGGCATATATGCTTTGGTAGACTTGGTCCTTCCCGTATTATGTTCTTGCAATCTTCTAACGAGATTTGTGGTCATGCCAACATAATACTTATCAAAATCTTTACTGTAAAGAACGTAAACCACATACATATTCTATCCAGTTGAACCCCGCCTGACCGGACGGGCAGGTACGCGGCCGTAAAATCTATATTTTATCAATTTGCCACTCTACCCTCCAACATGTGGCAGGTACGCGGCGCTAATCTCTATTCAGCAGTCAACCCTCCACTATACGTCAGGTCGCTACCGTATGATTAAACTTAACTACTCAATTTCGCTTTAACGATGCTCGATATGGTTTTGCCATCGGCTTGGCCGGCCAATTCCTTGGAAACCATGCCCATTACCTTGCCCATATCTTGCATGCCTGTGGCGCCCAAAGCGTCAATGGTTTGTACCACTACTTTTTCGATTTCTTCTTCCGTCAATTGCTCGGGCAAAAACTTTTCGATGATGGCCGCTTGTGCCAATTCTGGCTCGGCCAAATCTGCTCTCCCCTGCTCGGTGAAAATGGTAGCACTATCCTTACGCTGCTTCACCAACTTTTGCACCAACTTGATTTCGTCGGCTTCTGAAAGTTCGGTAGCAGCTCCTTTTTCAGTCTTGGCCAACAACAAGGCAGACTTTACAGCACGCAACGCTTCCAAAGCCACGGTATCCTTGGCTTTCATCGCTCGCTTCATTTCTGTCATTACTTGGTCCTGTAAACCCATTTTTGCTTTGTTTTGGGCTGCGAAGATAAAAAAATAACCCGAAAGAACTAGGCTTCCGGGTTGGTATACTTGAAAACAAAACTGGCTCTAATCTACGTTGTCGTGCAAGAAGGAATTGTTGGAACGCAACTGCATTTCATCATTACTATCTTCACTTAAAGTGGTACGCGAAACCTTTTGCTCCTTCGGGGTATCATTCAAATCAACCCCTTGGCGTTTGTACGCGGGTTGTTTTTCGATTTCGTCGATGCTATTCCGGTTGTTTTGGAACTTATAGTTGAAGTTTTTCAACTTGCGGCGACGTTCATCGGCACGGTCCTTCAACATATCGTTGATGGGACTGTTCATGGGGTCTATTTTCGCTTCTGGAGCGGTTTCAACCGTTTCTTCTTTGGTGGCTTCTTCTACCTCCAAAGTTTTCTTTTCAAACACCAACTCATTTTCCACCAATTTAGGCTCATGGGTTTCCGCCTTGGATTTGGCTCCAGTCAACTGGGTTTCCAACTCCATGTACTCTTCCAAGTTATATCGGGTTTCGCCTTCTTTATTGAATTCCAACACTGGACTCACCTCTACATAGTCTTTCACTTCCATGTCCATCACATCCGCCTCCAAATCAAACGTCAAAGTATTTTCTTCTTGCTTTGGGGTGTTCTCGACGATAGGGAGGTCAAACGTCAGCGTAAACTGGTCTTCCTCTGCCACTGGTGAAACAATTTCCGGGTCAATTACTTCAATATCGTTGATGATTTTCTTCGCCTCAATGATGATGAAATCCTCTTCAACGCGTTCGGGAACTACTTCCTCATAAAACACATTGAAGTTTCGAATGTATTTCGAAGTTGGTATCAAATCCGATTTAGGTACTTCTACTTCTGCAACAGGTGGCTCGGGAGTGGGGTCTTCCATCTCCAAGGTATGGCGAACTACTTCCGGCTCTTCTTCAACTACTGGAATATTGATATTTTGAATGGTCGTGGCTTCTGTGGAGAGTTCTTGTTCCGCAGTTTGCTCGTCCTCCAGAGTGTAAAACACCTTTTTGGTCTCGGTATTCACGATTTCATCTTGTTGGTCCACATGGAACCCAGTGGCAATAACCGTAACAGCGATGGCATCTCCCAAATCGTTATCTTCTCCCACACCCATGATGATGTTGGCACCGTGACCGGCTTCAATTTGAATATGATCATTGATTTCGCCAATCTCATCAATGGTGATTTCCTGAGTCCCAGAAACAATCAACAGCAATACATTTTTGGCCCCATTGATTTTGTTGTCGTTCAAGAGCGGAGAGTCCAAAGCTTTTGAAATCGCCTCGCTTGCACGTGCCGAACCAGAGGCAGTAGCAGAACCCATAATGGCCGTGCCACTGTCTGATAATACCGTTTTGGCATCGCGAAGGTCAATATTTTGTGTATAGTGATGTGTAATTACTTCGGCGATACCTCGGGCTGCCGTGGCCAAGACTTCATCTGCCTTGGAGAAACCTGCTTTAAAACCAAGGTTGCCATACACCTCACGTAGTTTATTGTTGTTGATAACAATCAAAGAATCTACGTTGGAACGCAGCTTTTCAATACCCAACTGGGCTTGTTTGTTCCGCATGGCGCCTTCAAACTGGAAAGGAATCGTTACGATACCTACCGTAAGAATGTCCATTTCACGGGCCAATTTGGCGATAACAGGAGCAGCACCAGTACCTGTACCACCACCCATACCGGCGGTGATGAAGGCCATTTTCGTGGTATGTTCCAACATCCCCTTGATGTCTTCCATGCTCTCTAAAGCGGCTTGTTCCCCTACTTCAGGGTTGGCACCGGCACCTAATCCTTCCGTTAACGAAACCCCTAACTGAATTTTGTTG
>JBCBCH010000367.1:0-3342 GCA_038530835.1 Bacteroidota bacterium
AGTTTCGGATACAGATGGGGTATATTTTGTACCCGCTTTTGCCGGTTTGGGGGCACCCCACTGGAACCAATACGCCCAAGGAACGATTTTTGGAATGACCCGCGGTAGCACCGATGCACATATTGCCCGAGCGGCCTTGGAATCCATTGCCTATCAAACCATGGATATCGTAAAAGCCATGGAAGCGGACTCTGGAATAGCCGTGAACGAACTCAGGGTAGATGGCGGGGCAACCGTGAACAACCTTTTAATGCAATTCCAAGCGGATGTGCTGAATACACAAACCATACGTCCAGAAAATATTGAAACTACAGTAATGGGTGCTGCATACCTTGCGGGACTAGCTGTTGGTTTTTGGAAAGACGAAGCAGAAATCAAAGCCATTTGGCAAACGGATGTCACTTTTACCCCTACGGAGGCGCAAGAAGGCATGGCCGAAAAAATCAAAGGGTGGTACCGAGCGGTAGATGCTCTGGAACACTGGACAAAATCAAACTAAACTTACGCTGCATATGACTCCTTTTATAGCCGAAATCATCGGAACGTTTTTGTTGATTCTTTTAGGATGCGGCGTGAACGCCAATGTGTCCTTGAAAGGGACCAATGGCAGTGGGTCCGGATGGATAGTTATCACAACCGGATGGGCCTTTGCTGTTTACACTGGTGTTGTAGTGGCTGGACCGTATAGCGGTGCCCACTTGAATCCTGCGGTAACCATTGGATTGGCTGCTTCTGGCGATTTTTCCATTTATGATGTCCCTTGGTATATTCTTGCCCAATTTATGGGTGCCATGCTAGGCGCTTTTTTTGTTTGGCTCATACACAAGGACCATTTTGACCTAACCGAAGATGGCAACGCAAAAAGAGGCGTTTTTTGCAATGCTGCCGCTATTCCCAATACTTTTTTAAACCTGCTCACTGAAATCTTAGGGACTTTTGTACTAGTTTACGCGGTAATGCATTTTACTGATGCGACCCTTACCAAGGACAATACCATCATAGGCTTGGGGTCATTGGGCGCCTTACCTGTAGCATTGATTGTATGGGGAATTGGGCTTACTTTGGGCGGTACAACCGGATATGCCATTAACCCTGCAAGAGATTTGGGTCCCCGCATCGTACATGCCTTGGTTCCCATAAAGCAAAAAGGGTCCAACGGATGGGGATATTCTTGGATTCCCGTTGTCGGACCAATATTGGGTGCTTTAGTAGCTGCTTTTCTTTCTATGTGGTTAGAATGAACCTGTTAACAGGCAATGGCCTGCGCGGCAATATAGGCTCCGGTCCAAGCATTCTGAAAGTTATATCCCCCAGTAATGCCGTCAATGTTCAAAACCTCCCCTGCGAAGTAAAGGTTGGGTAATTTTTTGCTCGCGAAAGTTCGGAAATCCACTTCCTTTAAATCCACTCCACCTGCGGTAACGAATTCTTCTTTAAAAGTACTTTTTCCTTCCACACGAAAACTACTGCGTGTAAGTTGTTCGGCCAGAGCGAGGATTTGATGTTTTCTTGCATCCGCCCAACGCTGTGTTTTCGGAATTTCGGCAGCATTCACCAAACTCATCCACAACCTTTGGGGCATTTCAACTGCCTTGGTACGAGCAATGGTCTTTTTCCCTTCCGCCTCCTTGACTTCATTCAAGTATCGCGACATGGACTCGTACGTATATTCAGGTGTCCAGTTTACCAATACCTTAAAATTGTACTTGTATTCGTTCAAAATTCTAGCACCCCAAGCCGAAAGTCGTAGAACGGCTGGGCCACTTAATCCCCAATGCGTTATAAGCACTGGGCCTTCTTCCTCTAATACCGGTTCTTTTCGAGGAAGGCTTTTCAATTTTAGATTGGACGGTTGGACAAATACATTTTTAGGAGGAACGGAAATACTTGCATGGGTACTGATACCCGGAATCCCTTTCAACCTATCATCTTTGATATTCAAGGTAAACAAGGAAGGAACCGGCTCCACAATTGTGTGTCCAAGGTCTTGCATCATTTGCCAGATTCTTGCATTGCTCCCTGAAGCCAATAATATCTTCTTAGCGAAATAATGCTTGTTCATGGTGGTCACCTGCCAGGTACTATCTTCCTGCAGTGTCAAGTTTTTTACCGAGCTATTCCGAAGTACTTTAATGCCTAGGGATGCGGTGAGGTCCATGAAGCTATCAATAACCGGTTGGGAGGAATCACTTTTCTGGAAGACACGACCATCGGACTCCGTTTTCAGGGAAACCCCATGTTCTTCGAAAAAGGCGATTACTTCGGAAGGTGCATGGGTATAAAAAGGGCCCAAGAGTTCTTTATTTCCTCTGGGATACCCCTTGGTCATTTCATCGACATAAAATTGTCCTTGCGTCACGTTGCAGCGTCCACCACCTGAGATTTTTACTTTGGAAAGTACCGTCTTACCACGTTCCAAAATAGCAATGGACAACTTTGGATTGGCCTTGGCCATTTGAATGGCACCATAAAATCCGGCAGCACCTCCTCCTACAACAATGACATCAAACATTATCTGGCCCTTTCTGGGTAATTGATAAAAATTCCGTCCACGCCAAAAGTCTTCATGCTTTCAATATCTTTTGGCTCATTCACCGTCCAAGGAAATACCTTGAACCCGGCTTCGTGAATCGTTTTGGTTTTTTCTGCAGTTAAGGTTGTAAAATCAGGATTAATGGCAATCGCTTTCAAGGCTTTTGCCTCTGAAATGGCATCTAAAGGTTCTTCTTCGGTAAGCACGGCAATGGCAATATTTGGATTGATTTTGCGCATGGTTCGCAATTCATCCCAGCGAAAACTCGAAATCACTATATTTTCTTCTGCCCAAGCCCCCTTCGCGACGTAGTCTTGGATAATGGTGTTGACCGATTCTGCCGTATTGGACCCCTTTAATTCAATGTTCAATGGAGTTTGGTTTTCCATAAGATCCATCACTTGAATTAGAGTTGGAATTTTATGGTCACCATGCAACGTTAAGGTTCGCAAACTATCCATATCGTATTCCTCCACGGGCCCTTTCCCATCCGTAAGCTCATCCACCAAGTCATCATGAAACACAATGATTTCCCCATCCTTTATCCGAAAAACATCAATTTCAATCATATCCACCTCCATCTCCATAGCTTTTTCAATGGAAGCCAATGTATTTTCCATAACATGCCCCATAGCTCCCCTATGACCAATAACCAAAAAATCGGATGTGTTTTCTTTACATGACATCATTATTACAAAGGAGAAAAAAAGTATTGTTTTTTTCATTTTTCGTGTCAGATTAAAATTTATTTTATGTTTTGAAACCCTTGAAAAGCTGTCAATTATTGAATTTTGACGTTTCTAAATTAA
>JBCBCH010000368.1:0-3334 GCA_038530835.1 Bacteroidota bacterium
AAAACAACTTCCGACTGATTCATATTGGTTAGCCGTAAAATCTTATCCCGTTTCCCCCAAAGGAGGAAATAGTATTTTAAATGGTACCCTTTTACACTTCGAAAAGGACTCTCTTAAAACTGACAATATTTACTCAGGTTTTACCGAGAAATTCGAGGTTCGTACTTCAAAGAATCAAATTTACCTTAACGATAGCCCAATATTTAAGGTACATCAGGTTTATTCAGATAGTATTATTCTAGATTATGATTTTGATACTAGGGTAAAGTTTATTAACCTTCCGTCCAGTCAAAAACCTAATGAAAGTTCATCGGTTCATGAGGGACAATGGTCATTAACTTATGATAGTCAAAAAAACCAGAAGTATAACAAAAAACTGATATTAACCGAATTACCATTCCACCATTCGCGTGGGCCTCAAATTTGTATTGAAAAAGATATTTCGACAAATCGATTTTCAGGTTCGATAGGAAAATGGAGCTTTCGGATAGTTAATGGGCAACATCTCTTTGCCAAAACCACTTCCATTATTGATGAGGAATTCTATTTAGTTACAGAATATTTAAACAACTCTTCTGCTAGGGTAAAATGTATTAACTGTAAAAATGATGTCAAGGCAACGCTAACGCCCGTCAAGAGAATTGAAGAATTCGTAAAACAGAATGCTTTAAAAAGTATAGCAAACAAGAAATGGAAAATAGCAAAGGTCAGAGAGATGGACACGATTTCTACTCTAACCCGTTTTCCCGATTCTATCCCATTTCAACTAAGTTCAATTGAGAACATGGATTTGAGCTTCTTTTTTAATGAAGAGGATAGATTTATTATTGAAGACTCGAATGGGACAATGGTAGATGGAACATGGGAGTTATCCCATTCTGGTGAAGAAATCATTTTGAACAAAGGTTCAAATCCATCAGATTACATTGACCTAATAAACATAAGTCCTGATAGTTTAGAAATTGGGAACTTGAGACTTTTTCATCCGGACGGAAACAAATTTTGGGAAAAAGTACACATCTACTATAAAGTCCAATTGGAGCACTGAAACTAACAAAGAAATCTTGTTACCAATCAGAATTAACTTGAGCATTTGCCCCTTCTTATGACACAATAAGCTTCATACCATCTTGCTCTAACCAAGCCCAATGGAAAATTTTCTATTTTTAAAATGACATAAAGTTCAACCTAAGCACTTCATGACATCCCATGAAACATCTCCCGCTCCTGCTACTCTTGGTTTTCATTAGTTGCAAAAACGAACCCAAAACCGAAACGCAAACAGAACCCGAAACGGTTGCCGAAACCCAACCCGAAGTAGAAAGTCGAATAGACCCTTCCGTTTCAAAAATTTGGCAAGCTTATATCAAAGCGCATCCAGAATTGAAGGATGCTGCTATTCCTGAAACAGACTTTTTTCATAACAATCGAGAAGATGCCCATCGCCTCGCTGAATTGACCATAGAAGGCAAAAAACAAGCTTCTTCTGGACTCTACAGCTTGTACCAACAATATCAGGTGGATTTACCCACCGTGGGGACCCAACAAATCGTCACGGATTTTGATGGAAAAGCCAAAGCCATCATTGAAAACACACAAGTGGATACCATTCCATTCAATCAAGTGTCCAAAGAATATGCGCAATTGGACATGGGCACTAACATTGAACCCCTAGAAAAGTGGCGCAAAGCCCATTGGGATTTTTTCGAAAGCTTCCTAAAAGAAAGTGGCGGTCAGCCCGCGGAAGATATGCTGGTGGTTTGTGTTCAATTTAAAACGATTTGGCCTAAATTGAACTGATGGCAAAAATCTTTAGAAAAATCCGCCAAAACCTCCTTGTCGAAAACAGCATTCGCAAGTATTTGCTCTATGCTATTGGGGAAATCATTTTGGTCGTTATCGGCATTTTGATTGCCCTTAAAATCAATACGCTAAATCAAGATAGGGAACGTGCGGAACTTCAAATCGTGTTGTTGGAACAAGTGAAGTTTGAGCTGTTGGAAATCTACGAAGACATTTGGCGCGACACCGAGGTATTAAAACTGGGCGAAAAAGCCCATTCTCGAATAAAACAAGTCGTATATCAAGATGAACCCTATGCAGAACACCTCTGTTTTGATTTCTATTGGCTCAGAAAAGACGAATACGTCTATCCCACCAACGCTGCCTATGACAGACTCAAAGAAGAGGGTTTGGATATTGTCCAGAACGATTCCATCCGCATGGTGCTGCAAGCGATTTATGAGGGTTACTTTCCTAGACTGAGTAAAGAGAATGCGTTTGACCCAGATATCTCAAGCGTGTTCAACTCCTATTATTTGAACAAATTTGAACCCAACGCCAATATGGAATTGCGTTTCAGCTACGCCTTACCTAACGATACCGTAGCGAACCGGGGGTACTCCGAAGAATACTACGAATTTCCCACCGTCAAAGATGCCAATGATAACCAATACACGGCAGGGGACGTCCCTTTGGATTTTGAGGCACTAAAAAAAGATGCCAAGTTCAAAATGCTTTTGCAACAGACTCGAGCTTACCGCAATAACAAATTGTTGCTGTACTATCAGCTAAAGGACTTGGTCAAATATGCGGTTCCTCGTATTGATAGGGAAATAGCAGAATCAACCAAGTAAATTTTGGAGGATTTGGCCTCGAGCTCTCTTGAAGTTTTAGAATAATATCTCTTTAACTCCGGAATAATAGTAAAGGTCAACCCATTTCTCAAAACCCATTCCAGCAGAATGCTACCTTGAATTTAAAATCTACCTCGGGTAGTTTCCATTAACCGTCAACTCAAATCCTAAATCCATCAATTGATACGTTCACGCTGTTAGAAAAACCAAAACCTTTGCGTCAATTTTCAAAACATAAATCAACATGAAAAAAGCAAGCTTAGTTTTAGGTTTTGTGTGCGCACTCTTAATCACTTTTGCTTCTTGTAGCGGAGAAGATGAACCGAGTATTGTCGAAGAGCTATCCTTTACCGTAAATGGAAGAAATGTGTCCCTCTCAGACCCAAATGCCGGATTCGATATTTTTGACGACCTAATTGTTACCGGTTCTACAGAAGGTTCAGAAGAAACGATTACGATTCGTTTCTTAAATCCCACTAAAGGCACGTTCACAGAAGAGGATATTGACGATTCTTTGTCATCTACAGCCAACAACTACAATATTGAGTATACCGATAGCGGGGAAAACTTTTATAGATACTCAGGAAGTGCTGATGGTGATTTTGGTTTTACAATAACTGTTACAGAATTCAGTACTACTGAAAATGGCTTAGTGGAAGGTACTTTTAGTGGAGTGCTATCGGGCAGCCTATTTAACG
>JBCBCH010000369.1:0-2969 GCA_038530835.1 Bacteroidota bacterium
CAATTAAATTCTATTTTGTGTGATTTCGCATCGAGCATTTCCCTTTAAAAAAATTGTTGTCGGTGCACTATTACTTCTTATTTACTTTTTGACATATCAATGCAAGAATCCCAACATAGCATCGGATTATTACGACATTGAACCTGTAGCTGTTCACAAAAATGGCCAAGCTTTCGCAGGTTCTACTTCCTGTATTGCCTGCCATTCGGATATTTATGACACCCATCTAAAAACCGCTCATTTCAATACATCGACATTAGCGGACTCCACCACCATAAAAGGAAGTTTTGAAATAGGCAGAAACACCCACTTGCTTAACAACCGCGTTCAATTCATGATGATAGAAACGGATTCGGGATTTTATCAGAAAGCGAACTTTATCCATAACCAATTGGAGCTCTTCAACCTGAAAATGGATGTGGTCATCGGCTCTGGCACAAAAGGGCAATCCTATTTAAATTGGCAAGGTGATGAACTTTTTCAAATACAAACTTCGTACTTCACTCCTACGGATAGTTGGACTCGAAGTCCAGGATTGAAGGAAATCCGTTCGCCAAGACCTGTAGTGGCCAGATGTATGGAATGTCATGCTACCTACGCGAAAAACACCAACGTTGATGGATTTGGAAATCAATTTGACAAAAAACAAATGATATATGGAATTGATTGCGAGCGTTGTCACGGGCCATCAGCCGAGCACGTAAACCATCATCACAATAACCCCAACGAAAAAGCTTCAAAATATATGGTGAAATTCGCGTCACTTACTCAGCAGCAGCGTTTGGATGCCTGTGCCTTGTGTCATTCAGGCGGAAGAAAGCCCATTCAACCTCCATTTAGTTTTTTAGTTGGGGATAACCTTATTGAGTTTTCAACCCCTGAAATAAATGATGCCAATACTCCTTTAGAGGTTCATGGAAACCAATACGAATTATTGACCCGGAGCAGTTGTTTTAAGAGCAGTGGAACCATGGATTGTATTACTTGCCACGATCCACATAAAAACGAAAGAGGCGATACAATGGCTTTCAACCAAAAGTGTATTTCATGTCATACTTCGCCAAAAGTCACTTGTAAAGCTGAAGCGATGACCCGAAATACAAAAATGAACAGCTGTGTTTCCTGTCATATGCCCTTGTTTCCTTCAGCAACCATGGTTATGCAGCTAGACAGTATTAAAACCGCCGTGGAGGTGCGCACACATTTGATAGACATATATCCTTAATAATCAAATGATAACCCATAGAACCAGACAATACAGCCATAGGTAAAAGGAATACTGTCCAAGTAAGGAATGTGACCTTTAATTGACTAAATTTGCGAATATTAAATACAGAGCAATGGCACTAGAAATAACAGATTTAACTTTTGAAGACGTCGTATTAAAAAGTGATAAACCCGTAGTCGTTGATTTTTGGGCGGCATGGTGTGGTCCTTGTCGAATGGTAGGACCTATCATTGATGAGGTCAGCAGCGAATATGAAGGTAAAGCGGTTGTAGGTAAGGTCGATGTAGACGCGAACCAACAATTTGCTGCAAAATATGGGGTAAGAAATATCCCAACGGTTTTGGTTTTCAAAAATGGGGAGATTGTAAATCGTCAGGTAGGCGTATCTCCTAAAAAAGCATACACCGACGCTATCGAGGCGGTGCTGTAAAAAGAAAATTATTCCATCTTATAAAAGGTTTGGCATACGCCAGACCTTTTTTGTTTTATATTCGAATATGGATGTACGCTCAGCCTTATCAAAGGCTTCTCTTTTCAAAAATCTTGAACTCCTTGCGCATCAAATTGTAGAAGGTTTCATAAGCGGCATCCATAAAAGTCCTTTTCACGGATTTTCGGCGGAATTTGCAGAGCATAAGATTTACAATCCCGGAGAAAGCACCAAGCACATGGATTGGAAGCTTTTCGCCAAGACGGATAAGTTATTTACCAAACGATATGAAGATGAGACTAACCTCCGATGTCATATGATATTGGACAACTCCTCTTCCATGTACTATCCCGAAGTGGCGCAGCCCAGTCTCAACAAGTTGAATAAAATCAGTTTTGGAGTATTGGCTATTGCAGCCTTGATGCAACTACTCAAAAAGCAACGCGATGCCGTCGGTTTGAGCATCTATTCGGACACCTACACCTTTCATGCCGCTGAGAAAAACAGCGAACGTCACTTTCAGATGCTGTACTCCAAGTTAAACAGCGTAGTCCGCGAACCATCAAAAAACAAAGGCACCAAAACCTATACCTATCTACATCAAATTGCTGAAAAGATACACCGTAGGAGCCTGTTGTTCGTTTTCACGGATATGTTTCAAACCGATACAGATTTGGAAAATCTCTTTGAAGCCCTCAAACATCTGAAGTACAACAAACATTCAGTGGTACTTTTTCATCTATTGGATACCAAACACGAAGTGGAGTTTGATTTTGAAAATACGCCAAAGCGTTTTTTCGATGTCGAAACCGGGAAACATATTGACCTCTACGCCGATAGAGTAAAGGCGGATTATCGTTCCGCTGTTGAAGCCTATTGCAATCAACTAAAACTCAGATGCGCCCAGTATAAAATTCGGTATAACCAAGTGGACGTCAATGCCGACTTTTCCCAAGTGTTGAACACCTTTATGATTGAACGACAAAAATTTGGTTAGGTCGATTTTACTTTTTTAGCAAAATGTTTTGTTCAATTCCTTCAAGAATGTATATTTGCACTCGCTTTAAAAAAGCATGAACAAGATTTGAATCCCGCTGTTGCGGGGGTTTGCCAAAAGCAGATAAAATCATTGGTCTGGTAGTTCAGTTGGTTAGAATACCTGCCTGTCACGCAGGGGGTCGCGGGTTCGAGTCCCGTCCAGACCGCGAAAGCCTCGATTTTTCGAGGCTTTTTTATTTGTAACTATATGATAATAAGTGTTATAAAAAAGTTAATGTTAAAGAAAAGTTAATCAGCGTGCCGCAAGCGTGC
>JBCBCH010000369.1:2979-3332 GCA_038530835.1 Bacteroidota bacterium
ACCCCTCAAAAAACCCGCACCTAAATCGCTGTAATTGACTGTTAAAGAAAACTTTACAAAGAAATTTTAACATTTGTTTTTCGTACCTTCTGGTGAGGATTTAAAACCCGCACCTATGTATGGAAAAATGAACATCCTTTTTTATCCCAAAAAATCAGAAAGAAATGATGACGGAATGGTCATGCTTTATGCCCGTATAACCATTAAAGGCAAACGTAGTGAGTTTAGTCTAGGCCGTCGTGTAGATGAACAACGTTGGGACTCCCGGGCGGGTAAACTGAGAGGAACATCAACGGAAGTCTCCAGTTTCAACCGCTTTTTGGACAATGTCAGGAACAGGCTTTACGATATAT
>JBCBCH010000370.1:0-3298 GCA_038530835.1 Bacteroidota bacterium
GTATGAAAAGACATCTTCCAGTTTTAACCTTTCAGCGGTAAGGTTGATGTCCAAATCTACATCTCCATTGCGTTCGGGTTGCATCCAAAACGGATACTCATGGATGACCCCATCAAAATGAAAATCACTATCATCGATGTAGCCCGTGAAATCAACTAGCTGTAAATCTTCATCATCGATAATCACGTCTGCGTGAAAATCATGAAGCGTATGCGGATAATGTTTCAGGTTCGCATATAAACTGTCAATGAAAAATTCCCCTCGAGGTAAATACTTCGATTCCGTAACGGTTTTAGCGGAAGTTTTGAAAGAAAGCCCCAAACGAAGGTTTTCTATTTGCTCATCAACACCGGTTGGGATGGAATCCTGCATTGAAAAGCCAGTAAATTCTGCAATGTCGAGCATATTGGAGGTAATATCCAAATGCGCTTCTATTGGGATGTCGGTATGATGTACCAAGGCAGGCAAGTCCGATAGAAAACCATTTATGGACAGGTCTGAATTGCCCATGGACAAATCAAATCGTTTTAGGGTGGCTGCTTTGCCATTCATGACCAGATTTACATTCAAGGCGTCCAAGGGTACTGGAAGTTCATCTGCAACCAAGCGTAAGTCTTCTATTTTCAATTCGGCGAAGTAGGCCTGGTTGAGTTGCTGCAATGCTTTTTCAGGATGGTCAATATCGATTACATCATGAAAATTCATTTTGAGCGTCACTTCACCAGAAACATCCTGAACTTGTTTGAGTTCTAAAAAATCAACAATAAAATCGAGATTGAAGTCGGCATTGACCTGCATATCCACTTCTGGCGATTCAAAGTTTTTCACGAAAAGAGAACCTTTAAACTCCCCCTTTTCCAAAGAAGCGGTCATATCGGAAAGTGAAAATTCCATGGTGCTGGCATCCCTGTTTTGCCCATTGGTAAAATGGCCTTTAAAACCCATCTCATCAATTTTTTTAGCTCTTTCGGTATTTTCCAAAAAGGCCTTTCCACCACCGAACTCAGCATTTATAGCAGGTCTATTCCCATGGTTCGCAGAACCTTTGATGGTGGCATTGAAGTAGATATCGCCTGCGTTTTTGTATTTCTCCAAAAAGGGTATCACATCTGCGGGAGCAAAGGCAATAAGCATATCAAAATTCGGCTTGGTACCTTTGATGGAAAGGTCTAGGTCTACATCGTTTTTGGTGTCGATGGAACCCTCCAACTCAAAATCCCCATTTTCCATAACGATACCCGAGGGAGCGATGTCGAGCATGCCTGTATATTCATTGAATACGACATCGGTATGAACTTCAAAATGTTTTTTGCGTATAAAGGTGGTGTCACCCTCTTGAATCACATTTAATTCCAATTCCGTGTCTACATGTCCGGCGATGATGCTGTCTTTGAGCTGAAACCCGCCTTTGGCGGTGTAAATGTATTTTTCAACATCGGTTTGGGTCGCTTCGTCCAGAGTGTGGACGTCTAGATTTTTTAGTTTGACCTTTTTTAGATGGATGTTGGTGGTAGGCCCGTCCGCCGTCGTGCTTTCAAGGGCGTTTTGAATATTGGTGGTATTGTCTTCATGAAGCACTAGGTTGAAAACACCTTCTTCCACCAACAAAGACTGAATGTCATAATTTCCACCTAACATATCCCAGAGGTTAAAGCCTACATAAATGTCTTTCACATCCACGATAAGGGGTGCATTAGCTGCTTTGGTTTCAAGAATCCGGACATCATAAATTTTTATGGAGATATCTGGAAAATTACCCAGTAGTGACAATTTGCTATCCCCTACGGTGATAAGCCCTTGGTGTTCTTGATTCAGTTTGGCGATTTCACCGTTGATGATTTGGGCTTGATTGCTTTGAATGTACAGCAATAATGTTGCTAACAGCAGTATTGGTAGAAAGATAAGTGCCAATAAGGTCCGTTTCCAACGTTTTTTGAGCTTCACAGCAGATGCATTTGGGGTGGGAAAATGTTACCTCTTACTTAAACGAATTGGTATGCCAGAGTATTGTTTGGTTTAGGATATCGTTTTTGAATAGGTGCGAAGGGTTGCATTGAGCGGAAAAGACTTGTGCGTCAAATTGATTATCGCTCAGGTCAATTTTTCTTCAGAAGAAATCAATTTTAACTCGTCGATGATTGCTTTTAACCCATCGGCGGTTATTTCGTTCCAATTTGACCGCTTGATTCGTTTTCCAAGGCCCCATCCGGTCAAAATAATTGCTTCGCGCTTGTATTTTTTTTGGATTTCGAAAGTCCGTTTTGGAAAGTCCTTTACTGATTTTAAACTGCTATGCAGTTTTATCCAAACATTTTTGGTGTCATAATCCAAACGTATGGGACGTTTTGATTTGGTGTCGAGAATATCATATTGTAGGTAATTGAGTTTGGAATCAAGTCGCTTTGGCCAAAGCTGAAGTCCGTATTTGCTTTTGATTTCATTTGGAATGGTATCGTAAAACCTAAAGGTTGATTTTACCTTTCCAAAGGCTGAAAGAACAGCCACTAATCCAATTATTCCAGCTAATAAAACACCCAACAAAAGACAAATGAACAAGTACAGAATCGAATTTGGAAAGTTTAGTTTTCCATATTCTGTAAGCAAGGCTATGAGTATAAAAATCAATGAAAAAACTACGGCGCATGTCTTAAAGAGGAATTCCGTGGTCGTTCGCGTTTCTTTAAAAAATGCCTTCAAGCTCATGGAATTCCAATGTAATCAATGATGTTCACTGTTGCTACCCATACTTTTCTGCACTTTGCAGGAATAGCGTCTTTTTGTTCACCGTTAAGTTAATTCCTTTTCTTCTTTTGTACAGTAAGGTTAGCACAATTACCAAGGCAATGGTCAAAAACCGGAAAAGGTTCGAATAGATTCCGCCAAGCGCTGTATCATCTACAGAAAACAATTCCCATGCTAGATTCATTAGCATATGCAGAAATATGGGGACCCAAAGGTTGAAATTCCATTCCGCATATACCCAGGCAAATAGAATCGCTCCCAAAAAGGTTATCAAGAATATGCTCACTAATTCGCTGAGTTCTGTACTTTGATACAGGTGTAGGGCCCCGAAATAGAGTGCTCCAAACAAAACCGAAAGAATAAATCCAAGTTTTGTCCTTCTAAATGGTAATCCAAACAAAAATCCCCTTAAATATAGTTCTTCAAAAAACCCAGCCGAAACCACACTAATCAAAATCATGTTGAGCTTTAGGTCTTGATTAAATTCGAAAATCACGCTAAATCCTATAAACATAGGTAGGGTGCAGATAAGTGCAAATAGAAACCCTTTGATGAT
>JBCBCH010000371.1:0-3289 GCA_038530835.1 Bacteroidota bacterium
CGTGCAAAAAATGGATGAGGCCTACCAAAAGGGACTTGACTTTGTACGGTTTCACTATATCCTGGATTGATTTTTTGCAAATAATCCAGTTCGTTGTAGGCGGACCTATAGTCTTGCTTGTATTTGGCGTTGGCCAAAGTATTCAGTGCATTGTCGTACAGATACTCCGAAAGCTCGTCTTTGGTCTGTAAAATTGCATTGTCGTAGTTCACGAAATCAAAACGTGCATCACGACCTTCATTTTGCACATAAAGGGGCAACAAAGGCTGAATTTGATTCTGGATTTGCTTCAAGTTCAAATACTTGTTGTAAATGGTTTCCAGATTTGCTGGATTGCCATCCTTCTGCAAAAAGCGAATTTGCTCTTCTTCGCGTTGCATATTCTTGGCAAAAGCATCTTCCAGCATTAAAACATAGGGCTGGTTGCCTTTACGGGTCTTGTTTTGTTGTAGGTTTTTGACGGCCTTTTGAATGGCTACCGGATAGTTTCCGGTATTCAATGCCTCTTGCGTTCGTTTCACGCCGCTACAGGCAGCTACCATCAAAACTGAAACTAGGAGTAGACATTTTCTCATATCAATGGGTTTTTTTGGTTTGTTGGATATAGTTCAACTGTTGTGCCAAAATGATGCACCTAACTAAAACGAACGAGCTTCGCGCTTAGTATAGCGCTGTGGTAAACCCTTATTTTTCTGTGGTTTATCGACCTGTAGCACCATTGTTGATTTTTATTGGAAAACATCTGGTTTTTCCGGTTTTGATATGAATTTCAATACGTAATTCATTCGTATTTTTGTGATTCCAAAAGCAAAAGATATGGTGCGCGATACCGCAATTTTCGACTTGATCAAAAGGGAAGAAGAACGTCAAATAGAAGGGATTGAACTTATCGCTTCGGAAAACTTTACCAGCCCACAGGTGATGGAAGCCGCTGGGAGTGTGTTGACGAACAAATACGCCGAAGGGTACCCTGGAAAAAGGTACTACGGCGGTTGTGAGGTAGTGGATGAAGTTGAAAATTTGGCTATCGACAGAGCGAAGGAACTATTCGGGGCGGTGTACGCCAATGTGCAACCGCATTCCGGTTCTCAAGCCAATGCGGCGGTGTATCACGCCTGTTTGCACCCTGGAGACACCATTCTAGGTTTTGATTTGGCACATGGGGGACACCTTACGCATGGTTCACCGGTGAATTTTTCTGGGCGCTTGTATAACCCAGTGTTTTATGGGGTTGACCGTGAAACCGGAATGTTGGACTATGATGTGATTCAAGAAATAGCGGACAAGGAAAAACCCAAAATGATTATTGCTGGGGCCTCTGCCTATTCGCGAGACATGGACTTTAAGCGTTTCCGTGAAATTGCGGATAGTGTTGACGCCTTGTTGCTCGCCGATATTTCACACCCTTCTGGACTTATTGCCAAGGGAATCATGAACGACCCCGTTCCGCATTGCCATATCGTAACTACTACCACTCACAAAACTTTGCGTGGTCCTAGAGGTGGACTCATCATGATGGGGGAAAACTTTGAAAACCCCTTCGGCATCCGTTTGAAAAACGGAAACCTACGTAAAATGTCCGGACTATTGGATTTGGCGGTTTTCCCAGGTAACCAAGGTGGACCATTGGAGCATATCATCGCGGCCAAAGCCGTAGCGTTTGGTGAAGCGTTGCAAGATGACTTTTTGCACTACATGGTCCAAGTGAAAAAGAATGCTGAGGCCATGGCAAAAGCCTTTATGGCGTTGGATTACAAAGTTATCTCTGGCGGCACGGACAACCACATGATGCTGATTGACCTCAGAAACAAGAATGTTACGGGTAAAGCTGCCGAGAAGGCACTTGAAAATGCTGCTATTACAGCAAACAAAAATATGGTGCCCTTTGATGACCAGTCACCCTTTATCACTTCAGGAATTCGTTTTGGAACGCCGGCCATCACAACTAGAGGATTGAAGGAAGATGACATGGAAGTCATTGTTGGTTTGATTGACGAAGTCATTCAAAACCATGAGGATGAGGCCAAAGTAAGTGCCGTTACGGAAAAGGTACACGAGATGATGAAACATCGTCCCCTTTTCAACCAAGAAACGGTTTCTTACCAAGGCGCTTAGTACTTAATCCAGCAAAAAGAGTTTTTCTTGGTGAAGGGTTTTGTCGCGAAGACAGTAAATCAAATCGTGATGTTCTTCACCATCTTCAAAATACAGTACCCAAAAATCAAAGTAGCCAATAGGCTCATGTAGTGCCCTTGAAAACTGGCCTTTGTCTTCAAAAATAGGAATGAAGATTTCATACGGCATTTCGGTCATGCCTTTGGTGATGTGCACGAAGTGTTCACTCAATACTGAGATGATTTCAGTCAATTGCTCTGGAATACTGTACTCGGCTACCTTGGTGATTATAACGGTCGTATCCTTAAAGTGTAAAGACAATTCTCCAATGTCGAGCCTGTTTGTAGTGCTTTGCCGTAGTTCCTCAAAGGCGTACTTGAAAGAAGAATGCGCAGCATTTTCGGTATTGTCCTGCATTCCGCCCCAATCGCCTCGATTGAAATGATGCAGACTTTCGGTCAATCCAAAATTGCAAAAGATATCCAAGCGCAATTCACTACCATGTTCTGGACAAGAAGAACAATAGCCTACCGCTACTTGTGCAAAAAAGTCACGTTCTATTCGCCTAACAAAGTCTTTCATGCCTTCAAAAACCGGCTTATCGCCAAAATTTGTACAACAGGAAGTACAGCGATTTTTGTTGTTCCCTAGCATAGCCCCTCTATTCGTTATACTGTAGAACAAAATTAAAACGAATCTTTTACGCGGGATTGCACGAAATCCTTAAAAATTCTGGGGGAAATCCCCGGTTTTGCCTGATTTTCAGTCCATAATGAAGGTGTGTTGCATAGCGCATGCAACATTTAACCCAACAGAAGCCCGTAAAATCCTATTAAATAAAACCGCGGTTTTTGGCGGCCAAGATAAGCGCCAGGTCATTTTCGTTTTCGGTACCGAACAAAGATTTCATGTGCCTTTTTCGGTTTTCAATCGAAGAAGGGGAGAGACGAATGTGCTTTTCCAAATCTTTGTTTTTGGTGCCAATGGAAAGATGATATAGAATTTTCTTGTCCTTCTCATCCAAGCTGATGTCGTTGGTCATCTTCTTGCGAATGGCGCCCAAAGCCTTTGAAGAGTAGTAGGGCGGATTCAAGGTCACCGTCTTCACGGCATCTTCCAAGGTTTGGGGGTCAATATCGGTTTTCACCAAATATCCATCAGGGTCGACAGATTT